>DATLFV010000043.1:0-24673 GCA_035540875.1 Sphingomicrobium sp.
CAGGTGCTTTCCGACCCCAACGTCCGCTCGGTGCTCGATGCCATCCCCGGCGCCGAGCTCGAGACCTTCTCCGTCATGAAAGGCGCCTGATATGCCGAGCCTCGAAGAGATCATGCAGATGGCCCAGAACGTCCAGGCCGAGATGCAGAAGGCGCAGGAGCAGCTTGACCGCATCGAGGTCGAGGGCGCGTCGGGCGGCGGGCTGGTCAAGGTCCGCGCAACGGCCAAGGGCCGCATCACCGGCGTCGAGATCGACGACAGCCTGCTGCAGCCTTCCGAAAAGAGCATGCTGGAGGACCTGATCGCGGCCGCGATCAACGACGCCCGGACCAAGGCCGATGCCGCCGCCGGTCCGGAAATGGAGAAGATGACCAGCTCCCTGCCGCTGCCACCGGGCTTCAAGCTGCCGTTCTAGGCGCGCTCGAGGGCGATGGCACTTGTGCGGCGGCGCGGACGAGGCAATTCTGTCGCTTCCTGAGCAAGGGGAATGCCGTGGCACTTGGGGCAATGCAGCACTGGCCGCTCCGCCTGATGCGGCTCGTCGACCATGCCGAGCGCGAGCATGGCGACGGCGAGATCGTCACCGCATGGGCATCGGGGGAGCTGAGCCGCACCACCTGGCGTGAAGTCGCCCAGGCGGCGCGGCAGATGGCGCAGGCGCTCGAGCGGCTCGGCATCGGCCGCGGCGAGCGGGTCGCGACGCTGGCGATGAACCATGCCCACCATCTGATCGCCTGGTACGGTACGGTCGGCATGGGCGGCATCCTGCACACCATCAACCCGCGGCTGTTCCCGGACCAGCTCGACTATATCGCCAACCATGCCGAGGACCGGGTGCTGCTCTACGACCGGGCGTTCGCGCCTCTCGTTGAGCGGATGAAGCCGCGCTGGAAGACCATCGAGCATTACATCTGCTTCGATCCTGCGCAGGGCGAGCAGGGGTTTCCCGACTGGATCGGCGCCGAGACCGGGGAGTATCGCTGGGTGGACGGCGACGAGCGCGAGCCGTGCGGCCTGTGCTACACCTCCGGCACCACCGGCAACCCCAAGGGCGTGCTCTACGAGCACCGCTCGACGATGCTCCACACGCTCGCCGGCGTCGCGCCGGACATCTTCAACCTGTCCAAGCGCTCGGTCGTGCTGCCGATCGTGCCGATGTTCCACGCCAATGCCTGGGGCGTGCCGTGGATGGCGCCGGCCACCGGCTGCAAGCTGGTGCTGTCCGCCGACTATCGGCCCGAGCGGATGTGCCGCCTGTTCGCGCAAGAGCAGGTCACCCATTCGGCGGGCGTGCCGACCGTCTGGCTGACGATGATCGAGCATATCGAGCGCACCGGCGAGGAGCTCGGCGCGCTCAGGCAGGTGACCATCGGCGGCTCGGCCGCGCCACGCGCCATGATCGACTGGTTCGCCAGGCGCGGCATCGACGTCGCCCACGCCTGGGGGATGACCGAAACCTCGCCGATCGGCACCTGCGGCGCCCGGCCGCTCGACTGGGAGCGGATGAGCGACGAGGAACGCCTCGACCATCTCAGCCGCCAGGGCCGCGTTCCCTTCGGGGTCGAGCTGCGTATCGTCGACGAAGACGGCAGGGTCCTGCCGCGCGACGGCCATTCCTCGGGCCGGCTGCAGGCGCGCGGCCCGTGGGTGGTGCAGCGTTATTTCGGAGCGCAGGAGGATTCGGTCGATGCCGATTGCTGGTTCGATACCGGCGACGTCGCAATGCTGCATCCCGACGGCACGATGCAGATCACCGACCGCGCCAAGGACGTGATCAAGTCGGGCGGCGAATGGATCAGCTCGATCGCGCTCGAGAATGCCGCGGTAGGCTGCCCCGGCGTCGCCGAGGCGGCGGCAATCGCCATTCCCCACCCCAAATGGGACGAGCGGCCGCTTTTGCTGATCGTGCGGGGAGAGGGCAGCAACGTCACCGAGGAGGAAATACGCGAACATTTGCGCTCCTCGGTGGCAAGCTGGTGGCTGCCGGATGCCATCGAGTTCGTGGCCGAGCTGCCCCACACGGCCACCGGCAAGATCAGCAAGAAGACCCTGCGCGAGCAATATCGCGACTATCGCTTTGCCGACGCCACGGAGATGGTCGGCCGCGACTAGAAATCCGACACGCCATCGCCTAACTGCCCGACAACTCCCCGCCTTCTGAAGGACTTCGCGACCCGATGGCCGCTCAATATGCTTTTGTGATGAAGGACATGACCAAGTCCTTCCCCGGCGCGCAGAAGCCGGTACTCAGCAACATCAACCTGCAATTCTACCACGGCGCCAAGATCGGCATCGTCGGGCCGAACGGCGCGGGCAAGTCGACCTTGATGAAGATCATGGCCGGCATCGACAAGGAGTTCTCGGGCGAGGCCTGGCCGGGCGAGAACGTCACCGTGGGCTATCTGGCGCAGGAGCCGCAGCTCGATCCCACCAAGACGGTGCTCGAGAACGTCAAGGACGGCGCGCGCGAAACGGCCGACATGGTCGACCGCTTCAATGCCATCTCGGCCGAAATGGGCGACCCCAAAGACGACACCGACTTCGACGCCTTGATGGAGGAGATGGGCGAGCTCCAGGGCAAGATCGACGCGGTCGACGGCTGGACTCTCGACAACCAGCTCGAGGTGGCGATGGAGGCGCTGCGCTGCCCGCCCTCCGACTGGTCGGTCGAAAGCCTGTCGGGCGGCGAGAAGCGCCGCATCGCGCTGACCCGGCTGCTGATCCAGAAACCCTCGATCCTGCTGCTCGACGAGCCGACCAACCATCTCGACGCGGAGAGCGTCCAGTGGCTCGAGCAGCATCTCAAGGAATATGCGGGTGCGGTGCTGATGATCACCCACGACCGCTACTTCCTCGACAATGTGGTGAGCTGGATCCTCGAGATCGATCGCGGCAAATATTTTCCGTACGAAGGCAATTACTCGACCTATCTCGAGAAGAAGGCCAAGCGCCTGGCGCAGGAGGAGCGCGAGGAATCCGGTCGCCAGAAGGCGATCCGCGACGAGCTGGAGTGGATCCGGCAGGGCGCCAAGGCGCGCCAGACCAAGTCCAAGGCGCGCATCGCCAAGTTCGACCAGCTCGTCGCCAGCCAGGAAAAGCGGGTTCCGGGCAAGGCCGAGATCCTCATCCAGGTCCCCGAGCGCCTCGGCGGCAAGGTCATCGAGGTCAACAATCTGACCAAGGCCTATGGCGACAAGCTTCTGTTCGAGAATCTGTCCTTCACGCTTCCGCCCGGCGGCATCGTCGGCGTGATCGGCCCCAACGGCGCTGGCAAGTCGACCTTGTTCAAGCTCATCACCGGCCAGGAAAAGCCGGACGCCGGCGAGATCGACATCGGGCCGACCGTCCACCTCGGCTATGTCGACCAGAGCCGCGACCACCTCGACAGCAGGAAGAACGTCTGGGAGGAGATTTCGGACGGGCTCGATTACATGAAGGTCAACGGCCACGACCAGTCGACCCGCGCCTATGTCGGCGCCTTCAACTTCAAGGGCCAGGATCAGCAGAAGAGCGTCGGCAAGCTGTCCGGCGGCGAGCGCAACCGCGTCAACATCGCCAAGATGCTGAAGCGGGGCGGCAACGTGCTGCTGCTCGACGAGCCGACCAACGACCTCGACGTCGAGACTCTCGGCGCGCTCGAGGAAGCGATCGAGAATTTCGCCGGCTGCGCGGTGATCATCAGCCACGACCGCTTCTTCCTCGACCGGCTCGCGACGCACATCCTCGCCTTCGAGGGCGACGCCCATGTCGAATGGTTCGAGGGCAATTTCGCCGCCTATGAGGAAGACAAGGTCCGCCGCCTCGGCGAGGAAGCGACGCGCCCCCACCGCATGACCTACCGGAAGCTGACGCGCTAGCGCGGCCGTCATCCCGGCCTTGAGCCGGGACCCGCCTTGTTCTTAGATGCAACGCATGGACCGGCAGCCGTGCGTTTACCTTCTCGCCCGCGCGTCTCACAGCACGTTCTACACGGGCGTGACGTCGGACCTGGCCGGGCGCATCTACCAGCATCGTGAGGGATTGGTGCCCGGCTTCACTCAGCAACATGGGATCAAGCGCCTCGTCTGGTTCGAGGTTCACGAGACGATGGAAGCCGCGATCATGCGAGAGAAACGGATCAAGCGCTGGCGCCGCGCCTGGAAGTACGATCTGATCCACAAGCAGAACCCGACATGGCGCGACCTGGCGGAGGATCTGGGCTTCGAGCCGCTCTCGAAGTGAGGCGGATCCCGGCTCCAGGCCGGGATGACGAAGAAGCCGTGATCGCCCTGACCGCATCGCGGTGGCACAATGGGCTGGCAAAATAGGAACCCGCCTGTCAGCATCCGGGCCGGCTCTTTGCACCGTGCATCCATGCTCCCGACGACAGGTCGACAGGCTTAAAGTCACGACAATGGCATGTTTCTACGGGACATTAGGGACCGTAAGGGGATCGCTCAGGCGGTCCACCAGTTGTCCCTGCGCAGCAGGAGACTTCACATGGCAAGCCTTGCCGGATCGACCCTTCGCTCGGTTTTCGTCACCGGCCTCCAGAACGCTCACGCGGTCGAGAACCAGGCGCTGGCCATGATCGACCGCCAGCTCGACCGGCTGGTGCGTTATCCGGAGATCTCCGAGCGCTTGCGAAGCCATCGCGGCGAAACCGAGGTGCAGATCCGCCGGCTCGACGAGATCCTCGCGACGTTCAATGCGCGCAACTCGTCGATGAAGGATTTCGCGCTCAGTTTCATGGGCAACATGGCGGCGCTGGGCACCGTCATGGCGGCAGACGAAGTGCTCAAGGACCAGATGGTCAATTACGCCTTCGAGAACTTCGAGGTCGCGAGCTACCGCAGCCTGATCGCTTTGTCCGAAGCGGGCGACTTCGCGGACGCCACCGGGCTGCTGCGCGAGACCCTGCGCGAGGAAGAGGCGATGGCGGCCTGGGTGCTCGACAGCCTGCCCGGGCTGACCCTCAAATATGTCGGGCTGAGGAACAGCGGCGCCTCGGCCGACCGCTGAGCTACTCGGCGGCGGCGAGGCTCGGCCGGGCGCGACTGGCGAGCTCGTCGACGGTTCGCTCCAGCCCCTCTGCCATGGCCGCCAGGCTCGCGCAGATTTCCCGGTCGTAGCTCGCATTTGCCAGCCGGCGGCAGCGGTCGGCCTGGGCGGCGAGGGCTGCGCTCTGCTCCAGGGTCACGTCGATCAGCATGTTGATGGCGCCGGTCAGCCGACCGTCCGCATCGAACAGGGGAGTCGGGTAGGGGCGGAAGGCGCGGCGCCTGCCGTCCGGCCGCTCCGCGATCGCGACCGCGTCGCGGATCGGCCGCTGCTCGCGGATCGCCTGCGCCATCGGGCAATCTTCATGCGCCAGCGGCTCGCCGGCCGTAGTGTAGAGGTGCCAGGTCACGCACCAGCGGTCGCGGCCGAGCTGCGGCTCGCGCCCAGCAAAGTCGACGCAGGCCCGGTTCCAGTAGGTGACCGCACCCTGGGCGTCGGTGGTGTACACCGGCACCTCGATCTGATCGAGAACCGCCGTGCCGTCCGAGCCGCTGCTCAGCGCATCTAGCGCCCGCGCGACAATCTGTTCGGCTTCATCGGGGGAAGGCATTCGGGGCAGCACTTTGCACAGCTGGAGCTGAGATCCTGAACCGGCGTTGGGATCACCGGTTCCCGAAACGGCACGGAAATTCGCGACTGTGTCGGGTAGGACACAGTTGTGTGGATCGCGGGCCTTACAGCGTGACTGCGGCCTGGTTCTTCCTCTGCTCGTCCTGGTCCGGATCGCGCCCCAGCATCCGCAGCACCGCGGCCTTGATCGTGGTGCCGGCCTGTGCCTCCCAGACGTCCGCCTGATCGGCATCGAAGCGGATCAGCGCCAGTTCTGGATCGTCGCGGCCGTCCTTGTACCAGCTGGCGATCATCGGGTTCCACAGCCGGTCGATGATCTCGCGGTCGTCGACCAGCACCAGCTTGCCGTGGACATGGGCGAACACCTTGTGATCCTTCGACACGTAGGTGGCCACCGCCCGGTGACCGCCGCCGATTGCCTGGACCAGCGATTCGCTCCTCGCGCCGAAGAAATAGATGGTGCCGCCGTCCTCGGCGTCAGGGTTGTCGACCTGGGCAGTCATCGGACGCGTGCGGCTGTCCTCGACGCCCTGGAGGCCGAGCATCATGAATGGGGAATCGTCGAGTGCCTCCCAGAAGCTCTTGCGCAGGCGCGCCTCGCGCTCGGCCGGGGTTTCGTCGGTCATGGATCGGGGCTCCTCAAGATCGTCGCGCTACTGCTAAGCAACGGGCACAAGCGCCGCTCTGTTCCGGCTTACCGGCGAAGGGCGGTAGCTCGGCAGGCCTAGCGCAGGCGCTTGACCAGGAGGCCGCCGTCCTCGCCTGTCTTGACCTCGAAATTCGGTACCGCCTTGATCAGGTCGGATAGCCTGGTGAAGCCGTAGTTGCGGGCCGCGAAGCTGGACACCGCTTTCGCCCGCTGGCCGAGCTCCGCAAGCGGCGCATAGCCTTCCTCGTCGCGCTTGGAGGCCTTGTAGGCCGCGCCGAGCACTTGCAGCAGCTCCGCGTCGACCGGCCTCTGGCCCTCGCCGGTGCCGGGCTGCTCGAGCGGCGGCTCGGCCTCGCCGTCGAGCGCCAGCGCGGCGACATCGAAGAAGCGGCTGCACGCCTGCTGGAAGCTTTGCGGGGTCTTGGAGGTGCCGAAGCCGTAGACCTGCAGCCCGTCCTCGCGGATCCGCTGCGCCAAAGGCAGGAAGTCGCTGTCGCTCGACATGATCCCGAAACCATCGACATTGCCGCGATAGAGCAGGTCCATGGCATCGATCGTCATGCGCATGTCGGTGGCGCTCTTGCCCTTCACGACGTCGAACTGCTGCATCGGCACGATCGAGTGCAGTCCGGTCAGCCCGCCCCAGCCCCTAAGGCTCGGCTTCGACCAATTGCCGTAGGCGCGGCGAATGTTGATGGTGCCAAGCTCCCCCAGCACCAGCAGCACCTCGTCGAGATGGTCTGGGCTGGCATTGTCGGCATCGATCAGCAGCGCGATGTTCGCATCGGCCGGATCGCGGAGGTCGAAACTCGAGTCTTTACGCATGGCTGCGCCTTCTATCGCAGCGGCGCGGATTGGCCACATCTCGGCTCGCAATCTTTGCGGAGCTGAACGCCAGATGATCGCTGCTGGAACGAAACGCCGGTTCATGCACTGAAAGCGTCACAGGGGGCGTGTGGAAGGGACAGTTAAGATGAAAAAGTATCTCGGACTTAGCGCCATGGTCGCCGCCAGCATCGGCGTGACCGGCTGCGCAACCAACCCTTATGGGTACAATGACCCCTATGCCGCGGAGCAGCAGCGGCGCGCCGCGGGCGGCGCAGCGGCTGGCGCGATCGCGGGCGGTGTCCTCGGCGCGGTGGTTCCGGGCGTCAGCACGGCGCAGGGCGCGGTCGCAGGCGCGATCCTCGGCGGTGTCGCGGCCTCGGTGATCCGCGGCCGGCAATATTATCGCGATACCCGCGGCTATTGCTACTACGTCGATCCGTCAGGCCGGCCGATCTACGATTATAACACCCGCTGCTAGTCAGTTGGCAGCCTGAGCTCAGACGGGGCGGAAGACATCTTCCGCCTCGTCAAGCACCTGCAGGCGCCCCTCGGCGATCGAGAAGTGACAGCCGTGAAGCTTTAGCAGGCCGGCGGCTTCGCGCTCCGCAACATAGGGGAAGCTGCGCAGGTTGCGCAGGCTGGTCTTCACACCCTCCAGTTCCAGCGCGAGCTGCGGGTCCTCGGGATTGGCGTCCAGCACCCGCTGCCGAGCGCCGTCGAGCACGCGAATCCAGCCGTCGACGAAGCTTTCCCCGGGCGCGCCATGGTCCCCGCCCTGGAGCGCCGCTTTCACGCCGCCGCAGGCGCCGTGGCCCATGACCACGATATGGCGGACCTTGAGCATCAACACCGCAAATTCCACGGCCGCCGAAGCGCCGTGAAGTCCGCCCCCGACCTCGAACGGCGGGACGATGTTGGCGACGTTCCTGAGGACGAACGCCTGACCGGGCTTGGTGTCGAAGATCGTCGCCGGCTCGACCCTGCTGTCACAGCAGGCGACGATCATCGCGGGAGGCTCCTGGCCGCTGGCGAGCTGCTGCCAGCGCTCGCGGTGCAGGTGATATTCCTGGCCGCGAAAACGGCGGTAGCCGTCCAGCAATTCCGCAAAGCCGGGCACTAGAAGCGCTCCCCGCGAACGACTTCGACGTCGGACAAGGTAAGCAGCATCCCATATTCGCTGAGATGGGGCGCGAGCATGTCCACGAAGGCGGCGGCCTTCTCCTCCGAAGCGATGGTCAGGAAGATGGTCTTGGCCACTGCGCCGCTGACGTGATCGTCACGCCAGGCGCCGCCGCGTCCGGCGCCCGACTGGACCGGAATCAAGGTGTAGCCGGCGATGCCCGCATCCGCCGCCGCCTGAATAACGCGGCGCGCGAGCGGGGTGTCGACGAGAATCTCGACGCGTTTGCGAGTGAAGGTCGGGATCATGGCTTCACCCCATCGCCTGCGCGAGCATTGCGAACAAGGGTATGCCGACGATGACGTTGAAAGGGAAGGTCACGCCGAGCGACATGGATAGATAGAGCCCGGGGTCGGCTTCCGGGAGCGCGAGGCGCATTGCCGCCGGAACGGCGATGTAGGACGCGCTCGCCGCAAGGATGCCAAGCGCTGCGGCGGAGCCGACGTCGAGGCCGATCAAGGTGCCCGCTGCCGTTCCGATGGTGCCGTTGATCAGCGGCAAGACGACGCCGAGCCCGGCTGCGCGCGGCGTCAACGACCGCGTCTCGATCAGCCGGCGCCCGGCCACCAGACCCATGTCAAGCAGGAAAATGCACAGGAGGCCGCGAAACAAGGTCTCGAACACCGGCGCGATTGGAATGAAGCCTTCAGGGCCGGCGACAAAGCCGATCGCGAAGCTCCCGATCAGCAGCACGACGGACGCGTTGAGCAGGACTTCGTGCAGCAGGTCGGCGGTCGACCCGCCGGTGCGTCCGGCGCCGCGCCGTGCCAGCACCAGCCCGCTGATGATCGCCGGCGTTTCCATCAGCGCAAGCACCGCCACCATGTAACCGGCGGGCCCCATGCCGCCGCGGCCGAGCATTTCCGCGGCGGTGACGAAGGTGACGACGCTTACCGATCCGTAGTGCGCGGACACGGCTGCGGCATTGACCGGGCTGAGGCGGCCGATGCGCGTCAGCAGCAGGTAAGCGAAGAAGGGGATAAGGAAGCTGAGGGCAAGGCCGGCGAGCGCGGCGGCGCCGAGCTCGGCAGTGAAGCCGGTCTTGGAGACCTCGACCCCGCCTTTGAGTCCGATCGCGATCATCAGATAGATCGAAAGCCCCTTGGCAACCGCTTCGGGGATATTGAGGTCGGAGCGCCCGAACGCCGCGGCGAGGCCGAGCACGAAGAACAAGACGACCGGCGAGCTGAGAGTGGTGACGACCGCGTCCATCGGCGCAAGCCGCTAGTCGAGGGCAGCGGTGGCAGCAAGGGCAGGGGTGGCAAGGTTGGGCGCCAATCGCTATCTCGCCGCCATGAACGCCCCCGCACCGCTGCAAAGGCCGCGCAAGCCTGACTGGATCCGGGTCAAGGCGCCGACCAGCCCCGGATACGCCGAAACCCGGCGACTGATGCGCTCGCTCGGCCTTGCCACGGTGTGCGAGGAAGCCGCCTGCCCGAACATCGGCGAGTGCTGGACCAAGAAGCACGCGACGGTGATGATCCTCGGCGACACGTGCACGCGCGCCTGCGCCTTTTGCAACGTGAAGACCGGAATGCCGCGCGCGGTCGACCCCCTGGAGCCCGAGCATGTCGCGGTGGCGGCGGCCGAACTCGGCCTCGAGCATATCGTCGTCACCAGCGTCGACCGCGACGACCTGCCCGACGGCGGCGCCTCCCAGTTCGTCAAGGTGATCCAGGCGCTGCGCCGCAACACGCCCAGCACGACGATCGAGATCCTGACCCCCGACTTCCGCAACAAGTCGCAGGCCGCGGTCGAGGCGATCGTCGAGGCGGGGCCGGACGTCTACAACCACAATCTCGAGACCGTGCCGCGGCTCTACCCGACCATCCGCCCGGGCGCGCGCTACTATGCGTCGCTGCGACTGCTCGAGAGCGTCAAGCGCCAGGCGCCGCATATCTTCACCAAGTCGGGCGTGATGGTGGGGCTCGGCGAGCAAAGGCTCGAGGTTCACCAGGTGATGGACGACATGCGCTCGGCGGGGATCGATTTCCTGACCATGGGCCAATATCTGCAGCCGACGCCGCGCCACGCGAAGGTCGAGGAGTTCGTCACCCCGCAAGCGTTCGACGCTTATGCGGCGATCGCCCGCGCCAAGGGCTTCCTGCTGGTCGCGGCATCGCCTTTGACGCGGTCGAGCTATCACGCCGGCGACGATTTCCGGAAGATGCAGGCAGCTCGCGCCGCGCAGCTGGAGAAGGCCAAGGCCTGATGCCTCGCCACAGCGAAACCCGGCACCTGCCATACACGCCCGAACAATTGTTCGACATGGTCGCCGACGTGCAGCGCTACGACGAGTTCCTGCCCTGGGTGGTGGCGGTTCGGGTGCGCTCGTCGAGCGAGACGGAGACGGTGGCCGACCTCGTCGTCGGCTTCAACGCCTTCAAGGAGCGCTTCACCAGCCGCGTCACCAAGCACCGGCCGAACCGCATCTGCGTCGACTATATCGAAGGACCGCTCAAATATCTGAAGAACGAGTGGCGCTTCGAGCCGGCGGAGCAGGGTGGCACGAACCTGTTTTTCTCGGTCGACTTCGCGTTCCGCTCCCGCCTCTTCGAGAGCCTGGCGGGGCAGATGTTCGACCGTGCCTTGCGGCGGATGACCGGCGCGTTCGAGGCTCGCGCCGCAGCGCTTTACGGCATCAGCAGGTCAAGCGCGCAGAGCGCCGCCTGAAGCCGGATTCCGGCACGCCCTTCATTCTCGAAGACTTTCTGATCGGCAACGATCTTCGCCGGGTCTGAATCGCGCTCGGCGCGGGCGAACACCACCGTACCGACCGGCTTCGACGGCGAGCCACCGCCCGGCCCGGCAATGCCGGTGATGGCCACCGCGACGTCGGCTTCTGACGCCGCCAAGGCTCCGCGCGCCATCGCCCAGGCGGTGGCGACGCTGACCGCGCCGAACGTCTCGACGACGTCCTGGCTGACCTTGAGCTGGCTGATCTTGGCAGCATTGGAATAGGTCACGAAGCCGGCCTCGAAGACATCGGACGACCCGGGGATCTCCGTGATCGCAGCCGCCACCAGCCCGCCGGTGCAGCTTTCCGCGGCCGCGATCCGGCGACCGGCAGCGCGGTTCGCCTCGACCACTTCGCGGGCCTTGTCGACCAGCTGGCGGGGGAGCA
This sequence comes from Sphingomicrobium sp., assembly GCA_035540875.1. GTDB lineage: Bacteria > Pseudomonadota > Alphaproteobacteria > Sphingomonadales > Sphingomonadaceae > Sphingomicrobium. The sequence goes on from DATLFV010000043.1 coordinate 11,392, forward strand.
GGCTATCCATCAGCTGGCCGCCGGCAGCCGGATGCTGGCGACCGCCTGCGCAGCAATGCCCTCGCGCCGGCCGGTGAAGCCCAGGCGCTCCGTCGTCGTCGCCTTGATGCTTACCTGGCCAATTGCCACGCCGAGGATCTCCGCCACCTTGCTGCGCATGGCTGAACGATGCGGGCCGACCTTCGGCTCCTCGGCGATGATCGTGCAGTCGACATGATCGATGATGCCGCCGCGCTCGCGGACCAGCTGCGCGGCATGGGCGAGGAACAGCGCGGAGGCGGCGCCCTTCCAGCGCGGCTCGGACGGCGGGAAATGCTCGCCGATGTCCCCGAGGGCGGCCGCGCCGAGCACGGCATCGGTAATGGCGTGGAGCACAACGTCGGCATCGCTGTGGCCGGCAAGGCCCCGGGGATGGGGAACGACAATGCCGCCTATGACCAGCGGCCCGTCGCCTCCAAACGCGTGAACATCGAAGCCCATCCCGGTACGGCTCACGAGGCGTGACGCGATCATGGTTTCGGAGCGCTCCCAGTCATTTGCGGTCGTGAGCTTATCCAGCATCTCAGATCCTGACACAGCTGCAACTTCGAGCCCCGCCGCCCGCGCCACCGTCGCCTCATCGGTCGGCGAGGAGCCGTTCCATCGCGCGATCGCGTCACGCAGCGCCCGGGCGTGGAACGCCTGCGGCGTCTGCACCCGCACCGCACCGCTGCGATCGATCGGCTCGCCAAGCATCTCGCCGGCGCGCGCCAGAGTATCGTTGACGGGCAGCACCGGCACTGCGCCCGGATGGCTGGCAAGCGCGTCCAGCAGGCGGTCGACCACTTCGGGCGGGCAGAAGGGGCGGGCGGCATCGTGCACCAGGACAATGCCGTCGCCGATGGCGGCAAGGCCGTTGCGAACGCTGTCGGCGCGTTCTGCGCCACCAAGGATGAACTCGCCGACGTCCATTCCGGCAAGCGCGCCGGCGGCGAACTGGTGATGGTCCGCTGCGATGACGACGCGAACCCGGGCGACGCGGGGGTGGCCGATCAGCGCCTCCACCGCATGGCGCAGCACCGGCTTGCCGCCGAGCGGGCGATACTGCTTGGGCAGCGCGCCGCCGAGCCGCGCGCCGCTGCCCGCCGCGACGATCAGCGCTGTAACTGGTGCCTCGGTCATCTGGGGGCGCGCCTTGCCCGTGCCGGACCGCTCCTGTAAAGGCGCGCCTTCCCATGACCGCGTTGAAGCCCATCAGGATCGGCCCGCTCGAGGTCGCGTCGCCGGTGATCCTGGCGCCGATGACCGGTGTCACCGATCTGCCGTTCCGGCGCGTCGTCAAGCGATTTGGCGCGGGCCTGACGGTCAGCGAGATGATCGCCAGCCAGGCGATGATCCGCGAGACTCGCCAGTCGCTTCAGAAGGCGCTGTGGGACCCGGTCGAGGAGCCGGTGTCGCTGCAGCTCGCCGGCTGCGAGCCGGAGGTGATGGCCGAGGCCGCCAGGCTCAACGAGCAGCGCGGCGCGGCGATCATCGACATCAACATGGGCTGCCCGGTGAAGAAGGTGGTCAACGGCCATGCCGGATCGGCGCTGATGCGCACGCCTGCGCTGGCCGCGGCGATCATCGCGGCGACGGTCAAGGCCGTGAAGGTGCCGGTAACCCTCAAGATGCGCATGGGCTGGGACCACGCCTCGCTCAATGCCCCGGAGCTTGCGCGCATTGCCGAGGACCTTGGCGTGCGCATGATCACCGTGCACGGCCGGACCCGCTGCCAGTTGTACAAGGGGCAGGCCGACTGGGCGTTCGTGCGCAGGGTCAAGGAGGCAGTTTCGCTGCCGGTGATCGTCAACGGCGACATTTGCTCGGTGGAGGATGCGCGCACCGCCTTGGCGCAGAGCGGCGCCGACGGGGTGATGATCGGCCGCGGCGCCTATGGCCGACCGTGGCTTCTCAGCCAGACCATGGCGGCGCTCGGGGAGGGGGCCACCCGGGCCGATCCCAGCCTCGACGAGCAGCTCGAGGTGATGATCGAGCAATATGACGACATGCTGTCGCTCTACGGCCGCCACACCGGCGTCAATCTGGCCCGCAAGCATATTGGTTGGTACACCAAGGGGCTGCCGGGCTCGGCCGAGCTGCGCAACCGGGTCAACAGCCAGGATGATCCGGCCGTCGTGATGGCCATGTTGCGCGAATTCTACGCGCCCTGGCTGACCCGCTCGGCGGCTTGAGCCTGACAAAGCGCACCGACGCTCCACAACTGTGTTTTTCATGCAACGCTGAAGTGCTAGGGCCGATGCGATGGATGCGCGCACGGCCGAATCGGCGCTGAGCCCGGACTCGAGCCGCGGCTGGCTGGCGCGCGAGCGGGCGAGCGGCCGCTTCTATACCATTGCCACCATCGTCGCCGCCGCCATGCTGCTGGCGACCGTCGGCTTCAGCACCTGGGTGCTGAGCCGCGAAGCGGCGCCCGGCAGCTTGCTGTCGCCACCGATGATCGCGCTGCTTCTGGTCGCCACGCTGATTCCCGCCATCGCCCTGATGGTGTTGTTCTCGCGCAAGGTGGCGATGGCGCGCGCCGCACGTGGCGGGCTCGGCAGCGGCCGCCTGCACACGCGCCTGGTCGCCTTGTTCTCGGTGATCGCCGCCGTCCCGACGGTGCTGGTGGCGATCTTCGCTTCGCTATTGTTCCAGAGCGGCCTGGAATTCTGGTTCTCCGACCGCGCCCGCGGCATGCTGGAGAACACCACGCAGCTTGCCCGCGCCACCTACGACGCGGAGGTCGATCGCGTCGCCGATCAGACGGTGACCATGAGCGGGGATCTTGCCGGCTATCTCCAGCAGCTGGCGATTGACGATCCGCGGTTCGCCGACGGCTTCGCCCGGCAGGTGCTCGCGCGCGAACTGTCCGAAGCGATCATCGTCAACGTCGGCGACGACGGGGTGCCCCGCAGCCTGGTGCTGGTAAACCCCTATGACCGGCCGCTGGAGCGGATCATCACTCCGGCGCGGGTGCGCGAGCTCGGTACGCGCGAAAGCGTTCCGTTGAACTCGGCCGACCGGGTCGGGGCGCTCACCCGCCTTGCGTACGGCCCCAACACCTATCTCTACGCCGCGCGGGTATTCGACCCGCAATTCCGGCAGCGCATGGACCGCGCCAACGAAGTGCTGCGCGATTATCAGGCCCTGCTTGCCCGCTCGCGGATCAACCAGTTGCGGTTCAACGCGGCGCTGCTGCTTGGCGCGCTGGTGATCGTCGGCCTCGCGATCTTCACCGCGCTGAGCCTCGCCGACCGGCTGGTGCGCCCGGTCGGCGAGCTGGTCGCGGCCGCCGGCCGGATCGAGCAGGGGGACTTCTCGGCGCGGGTTCCGGTTGCCCGCACCGAGGACGAGATCCAGACTCTCAGCGCCGCCTTCAACCGCATGACCGGCAGGCTCGACGAGCAGACCGGGGCGCTGCGCGCCGCCAATGCGCAGCTCGAGACACGCCGCGCCTTCATCGAGGCGGTGCTGTCGAGCGTCACCGCGGGCGTCGTCGCCCTGGACACAGAATGGCGGATCCTGCTCATCAACCGCTCGGCGGCAGCACTGCTGCAGCATGGCGGCACCGAGCTCGAGGGCCAGAGGCTGGCGGAGGTGGCACCCGACCTGGCGGAGTTCCTCTCGGGCGACCAGGCCGAGGCCAATGTGCTGGTCCAGGCCGGCTCGGGCCAGCGCACGCTCGCCGTCAAGCGGGTGCGCTACCAGGACGGGGTCGTGCTCACCTTCGACGACATCACCGACCAGCTGTCAGACCAGCGGCGGGCCGCCTGGTCCGACATCGCCCGGCGGATCGCCCATGAGATCAAGAATCCGCTGACTCCCATCCAGCTTGCCGCCGAACGGCTGCAGCGCCGCTTCGGGGGCGAGGTCAAATCGGACAAAGAGACGTTCGAGCGGCTGACAGGCACCATCGTCCGCCAGGTCGGAGACCTGCGCCGGATGGTCGACGAATTCTCCAACTTCGCGCGCATGCCCAAGCCTGCGTTCCGCGAGGAGAATGTCCACGAGATCGCCCGCCAGGCGTTGTTCCTGCACGAGGTGGCGCATCCGGGAATTGCCTTCGCGCTCGAACCGCGAGGAGGCGAGTTCCCCATGGTTTGCGATCGCCGCCAGCTTGGCCAGGCGCTGACCAATGTCGTCAAGAACGCCGTCGAGGCGATCGAGGCCCGCCGCAACCGCGGCGAGCACAGCCTTGCCGGGGATCGCATCGAGCTGCGCCTGTCCCGACAGGAAGGGCAGATGGTGATCGACGTACTCGACACCGGCATCGGCCTGCCAGAGGAGCGCGAGCGGCTGACGGAACCTTACATGACGACGCGGGTGCGGGGCACCGGCCTTGGGCTCGCGATCGTCAAGAAGATCGTCGAGGAACATCTTGGCGAGATTGCGTTCCTCGACCGCCGCGGCGGCGGAACGCACGTCCGCATCGCCTTCGATGCCGAGCGGCTCGCCGCCTTTGCGTCGCAGCCGGCTGCGGAACCGACCAGGGACATGGATGAGGAGGAGCGTGGCTGATGGCGCTTGAAGTGCTGGTTGTGGACGACGAAGCCGACATTCGCGAGCTGGTGAGCGGCGTGCTTGAGGATGAAGGCTATGCGGTTCGCACTGCCGGCGACAGCACCAGCGCGCTCGAGGCGATCGACGAGCGCCGCCCCTCGATGGTGCTGCTCGACGTATGGCTGCAGGGGTCCCAGCTCGACGGGCTGCAGCTGCTGCAGGAGGTCAAGCGTCGCGATGCCAGCCTTCCGGTGCTGCTGATTTCGGGCCACGGCAACCTCGACACGGCCGTGGCCGCGGTCCGCGAAGGCGCCGTCGACTTCATTGAAAAGCCGTTCGAGGCCGAGCGCCTCCTCTATCTCGTCGGCCGCGCCACCGAAACCGAGCGGCTGCGGCGCGAGAATGCCGATCTTCGCCAGCAGGTCGGCCAGGACGACCAGCTCAACGGCAGCTCCGTCGCCATCAACACGGTCCGCGCCACCCTCAAGCGCGTCGCGCCGACCGGCAGCCGCGTGCTCATCACGGGCCCTGCCGGTGTCGGCAAGGAAATCGCCGCGCGCATGATCCACCAGTGGAGCCCGCGCGCGCAGGCGCCTTTCATCGTGCTGTCGGCAGCGATGATGAGCCCGGACCGCCTCGAGGAGGAATTGTTCGGCTCCGAGATGGACGGCGTGAGCCGGCCCGGCCTTCTCGAGCAGGCGCACGGGGGAACCTTGTTCCTCGACGAGATCGCCGACATGCCGCCGACCACCCAGGCCAAGATTCTGCGGGTCCTGACCGACCAGAGCTATCACCGCGTCGGCGGCACCCGGCCGGTCAAGGTCGACGTGCGGGTGCTATCCGCAACCTCCCGTCATCTTGGCGACGAGATCGCCGCCGGCCGTTTCCGCGAGGACCTCTATTACCGGCTCAACGTGGTTCCGGTGCGTCTGCCTCCGCTGCACGAGCGGCGGGAGGACATCCCCGAACTGGTCAATCATTTCCTCGCCCGCTTCGCGGCCGAGCGGAGGATTCCCACGCCGTCCCTGTCCGACGAGGCAATGGCGGCGCTCCAGGCGCATGACTGGCCGGGCAATGTCCGCCAGCTCCGCAACATCATCGAGCGCACGATCATCCTTGCGCCGGGGGACCGGGTCGCGTGCATCGATGTCGACCTGCTGCCCGGCGAGATCCTCGAGAACCAGGGGACGGTCGGCGTATCCAGCGCGACGATGACGATCATGGGCTCGCCGCTGCGCGAGGCGCGAGAATCCTTTGAGCGCGAGTATCTCAAGATTCAGATCCGGCGTTTTTCCGGCAACATCTCGCGCACGGCATCGTTCATCGGCATGGAACGTTCAGCGCTGCACCGGAAGCTCAAGGCCCTGGGAATCGGCGACAAGCGCGACGGCGAAGAATAGGAGCGACGGCGCGAGCCGCGACGAGAATGGCCGAACGACCGCTGAGCCTCCAGGACCATTTCCTCAACAGCGTCCGCCGTGCCAAGTCCCGGGTCACGATCTTCCTTGTCAAAGGCGTCAAGCTCCAGGGCGTGATCACCTGGTTCGACGCCTTTTCGCTGCTGTTGCGGCGCGACGGCAGCGCGCAGCTCATCTACAAGCACAGCATCTCCACGGTCATGCCCTCCGAGCCGCCGGCCGAGTTCCAGCCCCCGCCGGTTCCGGAGCAAGGCGCGCGCGGCGCGCGCGCCTCGCTCCAGGACCTGTTCCTGGGTGCCGCCGTGCACCAGGGAGAGGCCATGACCATCTTCCTCGTCAACGGCGTGATGCTGCAGGGCAATGTCACCTGCTTCGACCAGTTCTCGCTCGTTCTGGAGCGCGGCCCGCAGCTGCAGCTGGTGTACAAGCATGCCATATCCACCCTGCAGCCGGCGCATCCGCTGTCGCTCGGCCCGGGCGAGCTGGAAGGCGGAGGCGGCGAGGAATGAGCGGATTCGACGGCAATGGCGCGATCGACGTCGCCCGCGGGGAACGGGCGGTGCTGGTGGTCCCGGACCGGCCTTCGGAGGGCGCGCGCCGGTCGGCGGATGCCCGGCTCGACGAGGCCGAGGGACTGGCGCGGGCGATCGGCATCGAGGTCGCGGCGCGGCGCGCCTTCCGGCTGCGCGCGCTGCGGCCGGCGACCCTGCTCGGCAAGGGCCAGGTCGAGGAGATCGCCGGCATTGCCCGGGAACATCAGGCGGGGCTGCTGATCGTCGACGCCGCGCTGACGCCGGTGCAGCAGAAGAACCTGGAGCAGGAAGTCGGCACCAAGGTCATCGACCGCACGGGGCTGATTCTCGAAATCTTCGGCGAACGTGCCGCAACCGCGGAAGGCCGGCTCCAGGTCGAGCTTGCCCACCTCGACTATCAGGCCGGGCGGCTGGTGCGCAGCTGGACCCACCTCGAGCGGCAGCGTGGCGGCTTCGGCTTCCTGGGCGGTCCCGGCGAAACCCAGATCGAGGCCGACCGCCGCATGATCCGCGACCGCATGGCCCGCATCCGCCGCGAGCTGGAGCAGGTCAAGCGCACCCGCGCCCTGCATCGCGGCCGCCGCCAGCGCGCGCCGTGGCCGGTGGTGGCGCTGGTCGGCTATACCAACGCCGGCAAGTCGACCCTGTTCAACCGCATGACCGGTGAGCGCGTGTTCGCCGAAAACTTGCTGTTCGCCACGCTCGACCCAACCATGCGCGATGTCAGGCTGCCGGGATTCGACAAGGCGATCCTGTCGGACACCGTGGGCTTCGTCTCGGACCTTCCCACGGAGCTGATCGCCGCCTTTCGGGCGACGCTGGAGGAGGTCGCCTCGGCCGACGTCCTGGTGCACGTGCGCGACATGTGCCACCCGGACCGGGAGGCGCAGCTGGAGGATGTCGACGACGTTCTGACCTCCCTGGGGATGGGAGAGGAGGGGGCGCCGCCGCGGCTCGAGGCGTGGAACAAGATCGACCTGCTCGCGGAGGAAGAAAGAGCGTCGCTGCTCGCCGCAGCCGGCCGCCGTGACGACGTGGTGCTGATCTCGGCCACCACCGGCGAGGGGTTGGACACGCTGGTCGAGCGTATTTCCGAGTGCCTGCGCAAGGACGAACAGGTGCGGACGGTGACGGTGCCGGCGAGCGACGGCGGGCGGATCGCCTGGCTGCACGCCCGCGGCGAAGTGATCGACCAGCAAGTGCAGGACAGCGAGGTGCGGCTGTCGGTGCGGCTGTCGAGCGACAATTGGGCGCGCTTTCAGGCGCTGGAATCCGCCTGATCATCCTTGGCGCGGGCCCAGAGCGCTTCCTTTTCCGCCAGCGACAGATGCTCGAACCCGGGGCTTTTCTCGATCGCACGGAAACGCAATTCGAACTTGCGACTAGCTTTTCGTAGAGCGTCTTCGGCATCGATGCTAAGATGGCGTGAGAGGTTTACCACGGCAAACAGAAGGTCGCCAAGCTCCTCCTCCCGGGCGCCAGGCTCGGTTTCCGCATCCAGCTCGTCCAGCTCCTCGTCGATCTTGGCGCGCGGTCCCTCAATGCTGGGCCAATCGAAGCCGAGCCGTGCCGCTCGGCGCTGCAGCTTGGCGGCGCGGTCGAGCGCGGGCAGCGCCAAGGCAACGCCGTCGAGGACGCTGTCATGCTCGCGGGCCTGGCGCTCGGCCGCCTTGATTGCCTCCCAGCCGGGTGTCTCGCCAGAGCCACCAAAGATATGGGGGTGGCGGCGCTCGAGCTTGTCGCAGATTGCGCCGAGCACGTCGTCGAGCGTGAACTGGCCGGCTTCCTCGGCCATTTGCGCGTGAAAGACGACCTGGAGTTGCAGGTCGCCGAGCTCATCCACCAAAGACGCCATGTCATCGCGGGCGATCGCGTCGGCAACCTCATAGGCTTCCTCGATCGTGTAAGGCGCGATCGTTGCGAAGCTCTGCTGCCGGTCCCAGTCGCAACCAGTGACTGGGTCGCGCAGCCGGCGCATGATCGCGACGAGCCGATCGAGGCTCATCGGCCAAACTCCCATAGCCGCGCAGCCGAGGGGCCGCGGAACAGCCCGGATCGCTGGACATCCGCAAGTCTGATAATATGTATTATGTAAAGTCTGCAATGGGTCACGGGACCAGAACCAGCCATCGGCCCTCCACGCCCCAGCGCTTCAACGAAGACAGGAAGTTCATGCCAAGCACGTTCAGGCCATCCGTGCCGGTGACGTGCATCGCCATGTTGCGGCGCTCGATGCTGCCGACGTCGAGCGTCTCCGCGCGCGTGCTGGAAACGCGGATCAGGCCATTACCGGTCTGCACCACCCGGTTGGCCGTCGGGCTGACGACCAAGCCCAGTTTTGCCGCTGTGGCATTGTCAACGGTGGTCATGGTGGCGCCGCTGTCGATCAGGAACTTGACCTCTTGGCCGTTGAGCCGCGCATCGACCCAGAAATGCCCGTCGATCGCCATGGGAATGCGGATCTCCGCGCCTTGCTGGACCGGTGCGCCGGTGGCCTCCGCGCGCAGCCGCTGGGCGACCCAGTCGAAATCGTCGCGAAAGGTGAACAGGACGAACCCAGCCGCGAAGGCGGCCATCCAGCCGACCGCCGTCGTGAAGCGCCGAACCCTGGGCTCGCGCCGCATCATCAGCGAACCGATGACCAGCATCACTGCCATCAATATGTAGACGCCGCCGAGCTGGAGACTGTTGGTCACGCGCGCAGCACCAGATAATTGCCCTCCACTCGCCAGCCATCGAGCCTGGACAGGAAATTCATGCCGATCACGTTGACGCCGTCCCGCGGGTTGATGTGGACGGCGAAATCGCGCCGCTCGATCTCGCCGACCCTGAAGCGCTCCGCCTCGCCCCGGCCCATGGTGACGGTGCCGTTGGCCGTCTCCACCCGGGCAACCTGCATGCCTGGCTGGATGCCCGCGGCCTCGGCTGTGGCGCGCGACACCGTCGTCATCGACGCACCGCTGTCGACCAGGAAGCGCGCACGGTGACCGTTGATGCTCGCCTCCACCCAATAATGCCCGTCGTTCGAAATGGGGATCCTCAGCTCCGCGCCGCTGGCGATGGGCGCTCCCGTCGCCTCCGCCCGCAGCCGCTGGCCGAGGCTTCGGAAATCGTCCCGGAAGGCGAACAGCACGAACGCCACGCCGAAGATCGCCACCCAGGCGAGCACCATCTTCGCTGCCTTGGCCAGCGGCAGGCGCATGCCGATGAGCGAGCTGCCGACCAGCATCAGCAGCAGGAGTAGGTACAGGGCGCGTGGCGCGTCGTCGCCGCTCACAGATCAATCTCCAGCCCGTCGTAGGCCGGCGCCGCCCAGTCGGGCAGCTCGGCGACCAGCGAACGATAATCGAGGCCATTGCCCATGTGACTTAGATAGACTTGCCCGACGCGAAGTTCACGCGCCCAGCCGAGGACCGCATCGAGATAAGCGTGGGTCGGGTGCGGCCGCCGCGTCAGGCAATCACAGATCCACACGTCTACGCCTTGGTAGAGCCGCGCCATCTCGTCGGTGAGGTCGCTGCAATCGATCGCATAAGCCGCCGAGCGGCCGGCCTCGTCCAGCCGCAGCCCGAGCGAGCTCATCCGGCCGTGCGGCTGGTCTACGAAGCTCAGCGCCGCGGCTCCGAACTGCCAGGCCGCGGCGAGCGGCGCCGCTTCCAGCACCGGCGGGTAGAAGCCGGACTGGACGAACGCATATTCAAAGCGCTGCCGCAGCCGTTCGAGCGTGTCGGCGCGCGCCAGCAGCGGCAGCGGACCGCCCATGGCCTGCGCCAACGGGCGCAGGTCATCAATGCCATGGCTATGGTCGGCATGATCGTGGGTGACGATCAAGGCGTCGATGCGGCCGACATCGGCGGCGAGCAGTTGCTGGCGAAGGTCGGGCCCGCAATCGACCAGCAGCCTTTTGCCGCCACTGGTCACCAGGATCGACGAGCGCAGGCGGCGGTTGCGCGGTTCGGCAGGGTCGCACTGGCCCCAGTCATTGCCTATCCGCGGCACCCCCGTCGAAGTGCCGCAGCCCAGGACCCTGATCTTCACCCGGCGGCGGCCCTCGGGAACAAGCGGAAGAAGTTGGCGGTGGTCGCCTCGGCAAGCGCCTCCGCAGCCTCCCCGCGAAGCTCGGCCAGGAAGGCGGCGGTGTCGGCGACAAACGCCGGTTCGCAGGTCTTGCCGCGGTTGGGCACCGGCGCAAGAAAGGGCGCGTCGGTCTCGACCAGCAGCCGGTCCGATGGGATCGTCTTCGCCGTCTCCTGCAGGTCGCGGGCGTTCTTGAAGGTGACGATCCCCGAAAAGGAGACGAAGAAGCCGATGTCCAGCCCCCGGCGCGCGAGGTCGGCCGATCCGGTGAAGCAGTGGAGCACGCCCGTGATGCCCCCGCCCCGCACCGCATCCTCGAGCATGTCGGCGGTGTCCACCTCCGCATCGCGCGTGTGGATGATCAGCGGCAGTCCGGTCGTCCTCGCCGCCTCGATATGCGCCGCGAAGCGCTCGCGCTGGGCCGCGCGGTCGGACTTGTCGTAATAATAGTCGAGGCCGCACTCGCCGATGGCGATCGCGCGCGGGTGCTGCGCGCCTTCGGCCAGCGCCGCAGCGCCCAGATCAGGGTGTTGATCCGCCTCGTGGGGATGGACGCCGACGCTCGCCCAGACGTCCTCATTGCGCTCGGCGACGGCGAGCACATCAGCCCATTCGTTCTGCCGCGTCGAGATGTTGAGGAACCCCGCAACTCCGCGTGCGCGCGCGGCGGCGAGCACCTCGTCCTGCCTTTCCGCGAGGCCGGCGTAATTGAGATGGCAATGACTGTCGATCAGCCTCACGCCGCCGCCTCTTCGCTCGGCAGCTCGAGCCGCGGGAAGATCGGCACCGGCTGGGCGATCGGCCGGCCCCCTCGCCCGCTGTCGATCAGGCTCAGCAAGCGGTCCGCCGAGGCCGGGACTACCGGCGACACCGCCTGCGCCAGTTGCCGTACCGCCACAACTAAAGTGCCGAGCACCGTCGCCATGCGCTCGGGATCGGACTTGCGCAGCCCCCACGGCGCGGTCGTGTCGACATAAGCGTTGCAGGCGAACACGGCGGTCATCCAGGCCTCGAGCCCGGCGGAGAAAGCAAAGCGCTCGAACTGGCGGCCCAGCTCGGCGCAGCCCTCCTCGACGCGAACGAGCAGTTCGCGGTCCTCAGGCGCTTCACCGGCCTCGGGAAGAACACCGTCCAAATTCTTGAAGATCATGGACAAAGTTCGCTGCGCGAGATTGCCGAAGCTGTTTGCAAGCTCGGCGTTGACGCGCGCGACGATCGCCTCGGCGCTATAGCTGCCGTCCTGTCCGAACGGCACTTCGCGGAGCAGGAAGTAGCGTAAGGCATCGACCCCGAACCGCTCGGCCAGCGCCAGCGGGTCGACGACATTGCCGATGCTCTTGGACATCTTCTCGCCGCGGCTGAGCAGGAAGCCGTGGCCGTAGACCATCCTTGGCAGCGCGATCCCTGCCGACATCAGGAAGGCGGGCCAGTAGACGGCGTGGAAGCGCACCACGTCCTTGCCGATCAAATGCACGTCGGCGGGCCAGTAGCGCCGCCATTCCTCCCCTTCGTCTGGATAACCGAGGCCCGTGATGTAGTTGGTTAATGCATCGAGCCACACGTACATGACGTGATCAGAATGCCCCGGCACGGGCACGCCCCAGTCGAAGCTGGTGCGCGACACCGAAAGGTCGCTGAGGCCCCCTTCAACGAAACGCAGCACCTCGTTGCGGCGAGTCTCGGGCTGGATGAAGAGCGGATTGGCCGCATAATGGTCGAGCAATGCCTGCTGGTAGTTGGACAGCCGGAAGAACCAGCTCTCCTCCGCAGTCCACTCGACCGGCGTGCCCTGGGGCGACAGTTTCTCGCCGCCCTCGCCGGCGATCAGCTCGCTCTCGTCGTAAAAGGCTTCGTCCCGCACCGAGTACCAGCCTTCGTAGCGGCCCAGGTAGAGGTCGCCCTTGGCCTCCATGGCCGCCCAGATCGCCTGGCTGGCGCGGTGATGATCGGGCTCCGACGTGCGAATGAAGCGATCATACGAAACCTCAAGGGCGTCGCACATCTCCTGAAACATGAACGACATTTTACTTGCGAACTCGCGCGGCTCACAACCTTCGGCGCGGGCCGCCTGGGCCATTTTCAGCCCATGCTCGTCGGTGCCCGTCTGGAACCGCACGTCGCGGCCGCGAGCACGCATGAAGCGGGCGATGACGTCGGCGGCGATCGCCTCATAGGCATGGCCGATATGCGGCGGGCCGTTGGGATAGCTGATCGCGGTGGTGATGTAGAAGGGTTCGGCCATTGGCCCTGCGCCCTAGCCGCAGCGGCCGAGCCCTTCAAGGAAGCGGGCGCTGCGAGACCGACGCGAGGATTCCACCGAGCTGGAAGACGGTGGCGGCGGGGTCGAGGGACAATCGTGGAGCAAGGGCGGCGAGTTCGCGAGCCTGAGCATAAGCCTGTAGCGCCCGCTCCCGCCGCCCGCCCTCAAGCCGCCGCGCTTCACGGGCGACCAGCGAGGGCACCAGGTCGAGGAAGGCAGCGTAGCGTTCGCCCGCGCCCTTGCGCCCAAGCTCCAGCGACAGGTCGCTGCGGCGGCTGTTGGTCGGGTCTCCGTCCCGCAGGATGCGCAGCGCCGCATCCTCCAGCTTGGCAAGATCCAGCGCGGCAAAGGCGAGCGCCCTCCCCGCCGACCCACCCGCCATCGCCGCCACGCGGTCGCGATCGCCATCCGACAGCTCCGGCATCTCCCTGGCCAGGATTGACGTCATGGCGTCCCCAGCCAGGAGCTGGAAG
>DATLFV010000044.1:0-2629 GCA_035540875.1 Sphingomicrobium sp.
CTCGCTTTCCTGGCCGTCACCTGGACGGTGGGACTCGCGGTCCTGCTCGCCGGCACCGAGCTCGTCCTGCGGCTGACCGACGATGGCTGGGGCCGCACCTTGCGCCTCAACCTGGTGCGCAGCCGCGCCTTCGATTTCCGGGTCGACGGCCTGTACGACTGGGAGCGCCCAACCATTCGCTATGCGCGCGACAGATACGGCCTGCGCGACGACTGCGGCTCGCCGGACCGGATCGACATCCTCACCATCGGCGGCTCGACCACCGACCAGCGCCTGCTGGCCCAGGAAGCGACGTTCCAGGCCGTCCTGCAGCGCGAGCTGCAACGGACGGCGGGGGCAAAGATCTGCGTCAGCAACGCCGGGGTCGACGGCCACACCACCCACGGCCACCTGCGCGCGTTCCGCGACTGGTTCCCGCTGATCCCGGGGCTCAAGCCGAAGCTTCTTATCTTCTCGGTCGGGGTCAACGACGCGGAATTCACCCGCTCGGGTCCGGCCGAGTTCGAGAGCAAGATTTCCGGCTTCGGGAGCAAGGTCAAAGAGCTGCATGTCGTGCAGCTGGGGCTGTGGCTGCGCGACCTGCTGCGGAGCCGCCTGCAGGGCGCTTCGGCCCATGCCACGCATAACCGCGAGGTGTGGGGACCGACGGAGTTCACCCAGGCGCAGCTCGCCAGCGACACGCCGAAGCGGGCGGCGCGCAATGCCGAGGGCTTTCGCCTCCGCCTGCGCCGCATGCTCGGCCATGCTCGCGCCATGGGCAGCGAGGTCATCTGCGTGACCCAGCCGCACAGCGTGGTCCGCCTCGTGGACGGGCAAAGGCGCGGCTTCCGACCCTATTTCGGGGAGAGCGGCGCGGGCTATGCTTACGGCGGGCTCGACTGGGATTATGCGCTGCGCCTTAATAACCAGGTGATGCGCGAGGAGTGCGGCGAGGGCCGCTTCGTCGACCTCTACAATGCGCCGTTCGACAGGTCCGACTTCTACGACGGAGTGCACACCACGCCGAGCGGCGCGCAAAAGATCGGCCGGCAACTGGCCAGCTTCATCGCTCGATCGGAGCTCATGGAGAAGCTCGGCGGCCGAGGCAGCAGCGACGCGGCCGAGGCGAAGAGTCGGCCGCGCTGATTGCCGCTGGGCGGCAGGAACGGGGCCGACCGGCCGTTCAGCAATGGACAAGCTGCCGCCCGCCACATTATGCCCACGCCGATTTCACCTAGTCCCGAGGTCCTGATGCGCTCGCTTGCCCTGCCTGCCGCCTTGCTGGTTTCCGCCTGTGCCACCGTTGCGCCTCCCGCTCCGGCCCCTGACCTGGCTGCAGGCGATGCCGCGCCCGCGACTGCCGCGGATGCAACGGCGGGGGCGGTGCGGATCAGCTATCCGCCAACCCGCCGCGCCGACCTGGTCGAGCCGCAGTTCGGAGTGCCGGTCGCCGATCCCTACCGCTGGCTGGAAAATGACGTGCGGCAGGACGCGGAGGTGCGTTCCTGGGTCGAGGCCCAGAACCGGATCACCGACGCCTTCCTCGATGCGCTTCCGGAGGTCGCCGCGTTCAAGAGCCGGTTGACGCGGCTCTACAATTATCAGCGGGTCGGCCTGCCGAGGGAAGCGGGCGGCCGCTACTTTCACACCCGCAACACCGGCCTTCAGAACCAGTCGCCGCTCTACGTGCGCGAGGGGCTGACGGGCGCGGAGCGGCTGCTGATCGACCCCAACAGCTGGTCGGCGGATGCCGCGACCGCGCTTGCCGAATGGGCGCCGTCGCGCGACGGCAAGCGCCTGCTCTACGCGGTGCAGGACGGCGGCACCGACTGGCGCACGGTCAAGGTGCTCGACGTCGCCACCGGCCGCGACGTCGGCGACGAGGTCAAGTGGGTCAAGTACAGCAATCTCGACTGGGCCGCGGACGGCTCCGGATTCTATTACTCGCGCTTCGCCGCGCCGAGCGCCGGCCAGGAATATCAGTCCACCACCGAGGGACAGGAAATCTATTTCCACAAGCTCGGCACGCCGCAGTCGGCCGACCGACTGATCTTCTCCGACCCCAAGCGGCCCAAGCTCGGCCATACCGCGGAAGTGTCGAGCGACGGCAAGTGGCTGATCGTCACCACCGCCTCGGGCACCGACAATGCCTATGAGATCCGGCTGATCGACCTGAGGCGCCCGCGCGCCGCGCCGATCGTGCTGGTGGGCGACCTTAAAGACGACTGGAACTATGCCGGCAATATCGGCTCGCGCTTCTTCTGGCGCACGGACAAGGGCTCGCCGCGCAGCCGCATCGTCGTCACCGAGGCGACGGCGCGCGCCGCGCCGCGCACCATCGTGCCGGAGGACGAGGCGACCCTGACCGGGGCGGCAATCGTCGGCAATGTGCTGGTCGCCACCTATCTCAAGGATGCCAAGACCGAGGTGCGCCGCTTCAGCCTCGATGGGCGGGCGCTTGGCACCGTGGCGCTTCCGGGCATCGGCACCGCCGGCGGTTTCCAGGTCAACCAGGACGACAGTGAGGCCTTTTTCAGCTTCGCCAGCTTCAACCGGCCGACGGCGATCTACCGCTACGACAGCGCCAGCAACCAGGTCAGCAGCTTCGCCGAGCCGCGGCTCGCCTTCGAGCCCGAGGATTACGAGGTCG
>DATLFV010000045.1:0-10924 GCA_035540875.1 Sphingomicrobium sp.
CACCACCAAGATCAGCGCCATCCAGCAGGCGACGCGCGAGACGGTCGATGCCAACGGCTCGATCCAGGGCACGGTCGAGGAAGTGCAATCCTCCGCCGACCGCATCCGCCAGGCGATGGAGCTTCAGGCGCAGACGGTGACCATGATCACCGCCGCCGTCGACGAAACCGCCCTTGCCGCCGATTCGATGAGCTCAACCATCGCCGCGATCCGCTGCGACACCGAAAATGTCGCCAAGGACATCGACCAGGTCGAGCAGGGCTTCGGACGCTTCTCCGAGCAGATCCGCGGATTCAAGGCCACCACCAAGGAATTCGTCGCCGGCATCGCCGCCTAGCGAAAGGGTCGTTGCGAGCGCAGCGCAAGCAATCCAGCCTCACCCGAATGGACTGCTTCGTCGCTTCGCTCCTCGCAATGACGAGAGGGCTGCACTAAGCGCTGCCCCCATGAACATCCTCATCACCGGCGCCAGCCGCGGCATCGGCGCCGCCGCTCTGGCCAGCATCCAGCCGCAGGCGCACGCCATCGGCCATTCAAGCCGCGGCGGCGGCGACCTCATCGGGGCCGACCTCGGCGACCCCGCCGCCCCGCGCCGGCTGTGGGAGGCGGCACTCGAGCGGCTCGGCGGCCGCATCGACGTGCTCGTCAACAATGCCGGCATCTTCGAGGCCGTCGACGACGACGCACCCGACGACGAATGGCACCAGGCATGGCAGCGCACGCTTACCGTCAACCTCCAGGCCTCCGCCGATCTCTGCCGCCTTGCGGTCAACCACTTCCGCGACATCGGCGGCGGGCGCATCGTCAATGTCGCCAGCCGCGCTGCCTACCGCGGCGACAGCCCCAAGCACTGGCATTATGCCGCGTCGAAGGCGGGGATGATCGGCATGACCAAGAGCATCGCCCGCGGCTATGCGCGCGAGGGCATCCTCGCCTTCGCCGTCTGCCCCGGCTTCACCGTCACCGAGATGACCGAGGATTATCTCAATAGCCGCGGCGGCGCGCAGGTGCTCGCCGACATCCCGCTCGGCCGTGTCGCCTCGACCGACGAGGTTGCCGAAACCATCCGCTGGCTGGCGCTCGACGCGCCGCCCTCGGCCACGGGCAGCGTCATCGACGTCAACGGCGCCAGCTACGTCCGGTGAGCTGGCGCGCCACGGTCCCCTGCACGCGGGCGCAGGCCGAGGCGCTGCCGGATGCCGATCAACTTTTTGCCGGCAGTACCGAGCCGCCGGTGCTGGTCGCCGACGAGCCGGATGAAAGCCGCCCCGACGACTGGCTGATCCACGCCTATTTCGAGCATCCGCCGGCGGCCGAGGAAATCGCCGCGCTCGCCTGCCTCGGCAGCGGCGCCCCGCAGGTCGAGCAACTCGCCGAGGCCGACTGGGTAACGATGAGCCAGTCGGGCCTGCAGCCGATCCGCGCCGGCCGCTTCTTCGTCCACACGCCGACCTACCGCGGCCATCCGCCCGGGACGATCCCGTTCGAGATCGACGCGGGCCTCGCCTTCGGCACCGGACAGCACGCGACCACCGCCGGCTGCCTCGAGGCGCTCGAGCGCCTCGAGCGCGAGGGCGCGCGCTTCGCCAACATCGCCGACATCGGCACCGGCACCGGCCTGCTCGCCTTTGCCGCGCTGGCGCTGTGGCCGGAAGCGAAATGCATCGCCAGCGACGTGGATGGCATCGCGATCGACGTCGCCCGCGACAATGCCGCGATCAACCAGGTCAAGCTCGGTCACGGCGCGGGCGAGCTGCTCCTCGCGGTTGCCGACGGCATGGACTCCCCGCTGCTTGCCGCGCGCGCGCCCTTTGACCTGCTGATTGCCAACATCCTTGCCGGACCGCTGATCGAGCTTGCGCCCGACTTCGCTCGGGCGCTTGCGCCCGGCGGGACCATCATGCTCGCCGGACTGCTCGACACGCAGGCCGATGCGGTGGCGCGTGCTTATCAGCAGCAGGGCCTTTCCCTTGCTGGCCGATCCCAGGGGCAGTGGCCGGTGCTGGTGATGCGCTCCTAGGCCTCGGCGACGATCCGCGCCCACTCCTCTTCGCTGATCACGCGCACCCCCAACTCCTCGGCCTTCTTGAGCTTTGAGCCCGCGCCGGGCCCCGCCACCACCAGATCGGTCCGGGCGCTGACCGAGCCGGCCGCGCGCGCGCCGAGCCGCTCGGCCTGCGCCTTGGCCTCGTCGCGGCTCATGGTCACAAGGCTGCCGGTGAAGACGATGGTCTTGCCGGTCCAGGCGGTTTCGCGAGCGCCGCTCGCGAACGGCTGCGGCCGCACTTCCGAGAGCAGGTCGTCGAGCGCCTCGCGGTTGTGCGGCTCGTGGAAGAAGTCGACGAGCGCCTCGGCGACGACGGGCCCGACGCCCTCGACGGCGGACAGATCCGCCTGCGCGTTCGCGCCGGTCGCCGCGTCGCGCAGCGCCTCGACCGTTCCGAAGCTGCGCAGCAGATCCTTCGCGGTAACGATGCCGACATGGCGAATGCCGAGCCCGAACAGCAGGCGCGCCGGCTCCGGCTCGCGCTTGGCCTCGATCGCGGCGAGCAGGTTGTCGACGCTCCTTTCCTTCCAGCCCTCGCGGCCGAGGAGCTCCGCGCGGTGCCGGCGCAGGCGGAAGATGTCGGCCGGGGAGTGCAGCCAGCCGAGGCCGACGAACTCGACAATGGTCTTTTCGCCCAGCCCCTCGATGTCGAGTGCGCCGCGGCTGACGAAATGCTTCAAGCGCTCGATACGCTGCGCCGGACAGACGAGGCCGCCGGTGCAGCGAACGTCGACCTCGCCTTCCTCGGACACCGCCTCGCTTCCGCACTCGGGGCAATGGTCGGGGAAGACGTAAGGCGCACGCGGCTCGTCGCGGGTCAAATTCTCCACCACCTGGGGGATGACGTCGCCGGCGCGCTGGATGCGCACACGGTCCCCTTCGCGAAGGCCGAGCCGGGCGATCTCGTCGCGATTGTGGAGGGTGACGTTGGCGACGATCACGCCTCCGACCCCCACCGGTTTCAGCCGCCCGACCGGGGTCAGCTTGCCGGTGCGGCCGACCTGGATGGCGATCGCCTCCAGCACCGTCTCGGCCTGCTCGGCGGGGAACTTGTGCGCGAGCCCCCAGCGCGGGGCCCGCGCCACCTGGCCGAGCCGCTCCTGCCAGTCGAGCCGGTCGACCTTGTAGACCATGCCGTCGATGTCGAACGGCAGGTCGGCGCGCACGCGCTCGACCTCCGCATAATGGGCGAGCATGGCCGCGATGCTGTCGACCACCCGCAGCATCGGGATCACCGGCAACCCCAGCGCGGCGAGCCTGGCCATCCCCTCGCCCTGGGTGTGGCCGAGCGGCTCCGACAGCTCGCCCCACCCGTGCGCGAAGAAACGCAGCGGCCGCGCCGCGGTGACGCTGGCGTCCTTCTGGCGAAGCGATCCGGCCGCGGCGTTGCGCGGGTTGGCGAAGATCTTGCCGCCGCTTGCCTCCTGCCGCGCGTTGAGCGCCGCAAAGTCCTGCTTGGACATGTAAACCTCGCCGCGCACCTCGAGCAGCTGCGGCGCGCCCTTCAGCCGCTGCGGGATGTCGGCGATGGTGCGGGCGTTGGGGGTGACGTCCTCGCCGACCGTGCCGTCGCCGCGGGTCGCCGCCAGCACCAGCTCGCCCCCCTCGTAGCGCAGCGAGCAGGACAGGCCGTCGATCTTCGGCTCGGCGGTCATTGCCACCGGCTCCTCCGGCGGCAGCGAGAGGAAGCGCCGGACGCGCGCGACGAACTCGGCAACCGCCTCATTCGAGAACGCATTGTCGAGGCTGAGCATCGGCCGCGCGTGCGTGACCTTGGCGAGGGCCGAGGTCGGCGCGGCGCCGAGCCGCCGCGACGGCGAATCCGCCCGCACCAGGTGGGGAAAGCGCGCCTCGAGCTCGGCATTCTCGCGCACCAGAGCGTCATAAGCGGCGTCGCTGATCTCGGGCGCATCGCGGTCGTGATACAGCCGGTCGTGGCGCGCGATGTCCCGCGCCAACCGCATCAGCCGGTTGGCCGCCTCGGCTTCGGTCATGTCAGACGTCAACGCCGAACAGCTCCTCGAGGAAGTTGACGAAGCCGTGCCATGACCGCTCGGCCGCGGCGGCGTTGAACATCACGCCGGGAATTTCGCCGTGCGCGTTGGGATTGGTGAAGCCGTGGCTGGTGTGCCCGAAGGCGTGGATCTGCCAGTCGGCGCCGGCTTGCGTGAGCTCGCGGCCGAGCGCGACCACGGCGTCGGGCGGCACCATCGGGTCGTCCCAGCCGTGGAAGGCGATGACCTTGGCGCGGATCGGCTGCGGGTCGAGACCGGGCGGATCGAACAATCCGTGGAAGCTGGCGACTCCGGCGATGCCGGCGCCGCTGCGCGCAAGGTCGAGCGCGCACTGGCCGCCGAAGCAATAGCCGGCGGCGGCGATCGCCCCCTCGTCAACCGCGTCGAGCCCGCGCACCTTGTCGAGCACCGCCGCCAGCCGGCGGCGAAGCCCGGCGCGGTCGCCTCGCAGGCGCTGCATCTCGCCGAACATCGTCTCGCGCGGCGCGCCGCGGAACTTGCTGCCGAACAAATCGGCGACGAAGCCGGTGTAGCCGAGGTGAACGAGGTCGCGGGCAAAGCCGAGCTCGAGCTCCGACACCCCCATGACCGTCGGGAACAGGATCACGCCGGGCCGCCGCGCCCCGTCCCGGCGGGCGACGAGCACGCCCTCGAGCGCCTCGCCTTCGAACTCCAGCGGAACCGGCTTTTCGCGGCTCATGCGGCGTCCAGCAGCTTGACGGCCTGGGCGCGGGCCTCGTCGGTGACCGACGCGCCCGACAGCATGCGCGCGATCTCCTCGCGGCGCTCGGCGGCGTCCAGCTTGCGCACCGACGTCCGCGTGGCGCCGCCGTCATGCGCTTTCTCGATGCGGTAATGGTGGGCCGCCCGGGCCGCGACCTGCGGTGAATGGGTGACGACCAGCACCTGGCTGCGCTCGGCGAGGCGCGCCAGCCGCTCGCCGATCGCGCTCGCCACCGCGCCCCCGACGCCGCGGTCGATCTCGTCGAAGATCATCGTGCCCGCGGTTCCGGCCTCGGCCAGCGCCACCTTGAGCGCCAGGATGAAGCGCGACAATTCGCCGCCCGAGGCGATCCGGGTCAACGGGCCGAACGGCGCCCCCGGATTGGTCGACACTTCGAATTCGACGCGGTCGGTACCCTGGGCACCGGGCTCGGCGGCGGCGATCGCGGTGCGGAAGCGGGCGGCGTCGAGCTTGAGCGGCGCCAGCTCGGCGGCGACGGCGCGGTCGAGGCGCAGCGCCGCCGCATGTCGTCGTTCGCTGAGCCGGGCCGCAGCCTCCGCATAGGCCCGGCGCGCCTGCTCGAGCGCGGCGTCGAGCGCGGCAATGCGCTCGCCGCCCTGCGCGATCGCCGCCAGCTGCGCGGCCATGCGCTCGCCCAGCTCGGCCAGCGCATCCGCCTCGACGCGGTGCTTGCGGGCAAGGCCGCGGATGTCGAACAGTCGCGCCTCGACGCGCTCCAGCTCGGCTGGGTCGAACGCCATGGCGTCGGCGGCGCGGCCGATGCGGTCCTCGGCTTCGCTCGCCTCGATCAACGCCCGGTCGAGCGCCGCCAGCGCCTCGGCAAGCAGCGGATGGTCGGCCGCCCCGCGCTCGATCCGCCGCGCCGCGAGCCGCAGTTGCGCCAGCGCCCCGTCGGCGCCGCCGAGCAATTCGTCGAGTCCGGTCAGCGCTTCCCCGGCCTTGGCGCCCGCCTGCATTGCCGCGCGCTGCTCCGCGAGCCGCGACTCCTCGCCGGCCTCGGGCGCGAGCGCCGCGATTTCCGCCGCCGCATGGCTCAGCCAGTCGCGGTCGCGCTCCGCCTCCGCGGCCTCGGCCCGGGCGCGGACGAGCTCGGATTCGATGCGGGTGACCTCGCTCCAGGCACTGCCGACCTCGGCCGTTTCGATCGCGCCGAACGCGTCGAGCAGAGCGCGGTGGCCGCGCGGGTTGAGCAGGCCGCGCTCGTCGTGCTGGCCGTGGACCTCGACGCTGGCGGCGCCGATCTCGCGCAGCAGCGCTGCCGAAACCGCCGCGCCGCCGGCGAAGGCGCGGCTGCCGCCGTCCGCCTTCAAGGTCCGCCGCAGCACCAAAGGCTCGCCAGGCTCCAGCTCCACCCCCTGCTCGGCGAGCAGCACGCGAAGCGGGTGCGCCGCGGGCAGTTCGAGCTCCGCCGCGACGGACGCCGCCTCCTGCCCGGCGCGCACCAGCGCGCTGTCCGCGCGGGCCCCGAGCGCAAGGCCGAGCGCGTCGAGCAGGATCGACTTGCCGGCGCCGGTTTCGCCGGTGAGCACGCCGAGGCCCGGAGCGAACTCGATCTCGAGCCGCTCGATCAGGACGACGTCGCGAATGGCGAGCTGCCTCAGCATCCTCGCCTGTCTAGTGGATCGGATCGCCGCGGCCAATTGCCGCAGCGGCCCCGGCTCAACTGCGCGGCAGCTTGTCGCGCGGTTCCTTGAAATAGATCAGCCGGTAGGCGCGATGATACCAAGGGCTCGACGGGTAATTGGCGCCGAGCACCACCGCCGCCTTGCGCGCTTCGATCGGCACGCCGAGCGCGAGATAGGTTTCGACCAGCCGGTGCAGCGCCTCGGGGGCATGGGTGGTGGTCTGATACTTGTCGACCACGGTGCGGAAGCGGTTGACCGCGGCGAGCCAGTTGCCCGAGCGCTGGTAGAAGCGGCCGACCTCCATCTCCTTGCCGGCGAGATGGTCGTTGATGAGGTCGAGCTTCAGGCGCGCGTCGGCGGCATAGCGGCTCTCGGGATAGCGGCGGATGAGCTCGCCGAACGAATCCGCCGCCTGCTGCGAGATGCGCTGGTCGCGGGTCACGTCCTCGATCTGATTGTAGTAGCTCATCGCCACCAGATAGTGGGCGTAGGGCGCTTCCTTGTTGCCCGGGTGGATGGTCAGGAAGCGCTGCGCGGAGCTGATCGCCTCGGGATATTTGCGCGCCAGATAGTAGCTGAAGGCGCTCATCATCTGCGCGCGGCGGGCCCACACCGAATAGGGGTGCTGGCGCTCGACCTCGTCGAACAGCTTGGCCGCTTCCTCGTAGTTGCGCCGGTCCATCTTCGACTGGGCGAGGGCGTAGAGCGTGTTGACGTCGCGGGCGATGTAAGCGGTGTCGCCCTTGGTCCTGTTGCCGGCGCAGCCGGTGGCGGGGAGGATCAGTGCGCAGCCGAGCAGGATCGCGGCGCCGCTGCGGGTCAGATTTGGCATGGACACCTCATTAGCGTCGGCCCGGGGCAAGGCCAAGCGCGCTGTTGGACGGCTGGAGATGAACTCCAGCTTAGCTCGCGGCCGGCCGGGGGGCGGTGGGATTGTCGTCCTCGAGCCGGATGAAGCTGTCGGGCTTCAGCCCCAGGAACACCAGCATCGGCGCCGAGATGTAGATCGACGAATAGGTGCCCAGCAACGTGCCCAGGAAAATCGCCAGCGTCAGGTTGAAGATCACCTCGGGCCCGAAGGCGAGCAGCATTCCGAGCGCGAGCAGGATCGACAGCGACGTGACGATGGTGCGCGACAGCGTCTCGTTGAGCGACAGGTTGATCAGCGGCACGATCGCCATCTTGCGGAACTTGCGAAGGTTCTCCCGGATACGGTCGTAGATCACCACCGTGTCGTTGAGGCTGTAGCCGACGATCGCCAGGAAGGCGGCGACGATGTTGAGGTCGACCTGAAGCTGGGTGAGCGCGAAGAAACCGAGCATCACCGCGACGTCGTGGAACAAGGTGACCAGGGCGCCGACACCAAAGTGCCACTCGAAGCGGAACCAGATGTAGATCGCCACCCCGGCCATGGCCAGGATCAGCGCCAGCAGGCCGTCGGTCGCCAGCTCCTCGCTGACCTTGCCCGAGACCGTTTCGACCGAATCGACGCGGGCTCCGGGATATTGCTGCTCCAGCATCGCCCGCACCTGGCTGGCGGCGCGGTTGGCCGCCGCTTCGCCGCCCTCGGGCTTGGGCAGGCGGATCTGGAAGCTTTTCGGACCTCCGAATTCCTGGATGCTCGCTTCGCCGAGGCGAAGCTGACCAACGCGGCCGCGCAGCTGCTCGACGTCGACCGGCTGCGCGAAGGTGGTGCGGATCATCTGGCCGCCGACGAAATCGACGCCGAGATTGAGGCCCCGCACCCCGACCAGAGCGAGGCTTGCGACGACCAGCAGGCTCGACAGCACCACCGCCAGCTTGCGCCAGCGCATGAAGTCGATGTTGGTGTTGTCGGGAACGAGCTTGAGCAATTTCATATGTGCAGCACCCTCGGCCGCCGGCGCCTGACCCACAAGGCGACCATCATCCGCGTGAAATTGACCGCCGTGAACACCGAGGTGACGATGCCGATCATCAGCACCACCGCAAAGCCGCGGATCGGGCCGGAGCCGAAGTAGAACATCAAGGCGGCGGCTATGACGTTGGTGATGTTGGCGTCGAAGATGGCGGTCGAGGCCTCGGTATAGCCGGTCTCGATGGAATCGAGGATCTTGCGGCCGCGCCTCTGCTCCTCGCGGATGCGCTCGTTGATCAGCACGTTGGCGTCCACCGCCGCGCCGATGGTCAGCACGAAGCCGGCGATGCCGGGCAAGGTCAGGGTGGCGTTGAAGATCGCCATGATGCCCAGGATCAGCAGCGCGTTGATGATCAGGGCCATGGTCGCATAGACGCCGAAGCGGCCGTAGGTGACGAGCATGAACAGGATCACCGCGATCGTCGCGACCACCGATGCGATCGCGCCCTTGCGGATCGAATCCTTGCCAAGGTCGGGCCCGACGGTGCGCTCCTCGATGACGTTGAGCTTCACCGGCAATTTGCCCGAGGCGAGGCTGATCGCCAGCGCATTGGCGCTCTCGACGGTGAAATTGCCGCTGATCTGCGCCTGACCGCCGAGGATCGGCTCGTTGATGTTGGGCGCCGACAGGATCTTGTCGTCGAGGATGATCGCGAACGGCTTGTTGACGTTCTCCTGCGTCACGCGCCCGAAGCGGCGGGCGCCGGCCGAGTTGAAGGTGATCGACACCACCGGCTGGCCGTCCTGGTTGAAGCTCTGCTTGGCGTCGACCAGCTGGTCGCCCGACACCATCACCCGCCGCTGGACCGCCATGCCGCCGCCGCCGTCGGCGAGCGGCAGCACCTGGCTTCCGGCGGGCGCCCGCCCCTGGGCAACCAGATTGGGGTCGGCGGTGAGGTCGACCAGCTTGAACTCCAGCCGCGCGGTCTGGCCGATCAACTGCTTGAGCGCCTCGGGATCCTCGACGCCCGGCACCTGCACCAGGATCCGCCGTTCGCCCTGGTTGATGACGGTGATCTCCTTGGTGCCCTGCGGGTCGATGCGGCGGCGCACGACATCGCGCGCGACGGTCATCGCGTCCCTCAGCGCGCGCACCGAGCCGCTTTGCGTGGGAGTCATGACGATCCGGGTCGAATCGGTCACCGCGACGTCCCAGTCGCGTGAGCCGGTCATGCCGACCGGCTGGGTCAGCTCGCGCAGTTTCTCGACCGCGGCATCGACGCGTGTCGGGTCGCGCACCATGAAGCTCAGCCGCCCGCCGGCGGTCGAAATGTCGCCGATGTCGATGCGCGGGTTCATCCGCCTCAGCTCGGTCGAGACCGTGTCTTCCATCGCCTGCAGGCGCTGCTTGGCGGCGTCCGCGGCGTCGGCCTCGAGCAGCAGGTGGCTGCCGCCGGCAAGGTCAAGCCCGAGGTTGATCGTGGCCTGCGGCAGGAACCTGGGCCACGCCCCCCTCTGGTCGGGCGGCAGCATGCTCGGCACGGCAAACAATATGCCGAGCAGGATCAGCCCCGTGATCGACCAGACCTTCCAGCGCGGGAAGTCGAGCATCAGTCGTTGGCCGGCTTCGCGGTCTTGGTCAGCACCTGGCTGATCATCGACTTGACGACGCGAATGCGGACGCCCTGGGCGACCTCGACCTCGGCCTCGTCCTCGGTGACCTTGGTGACGCGGCCGCGGATGCCGCCGCCGGTGACGATGTCGTCACCCTTCTTGATGGCCGCGAGCGCCGCCTGATGCTCTTTCACGCGCCGCTGCTGCGGGCGAATCATCAGCATGTAGAAAATGAGGAAGATCAGCAGCCAGGGCAGGATTCCGATGAGGATCGCCGAGGCGCCGCCTGGCGCCGCGCCAGTGGCTGCGGCGCCGGTCATCAGGATTGGGAAGCTGGACATCGCGGGCAAGACATCTTTCTGCTGGGCGAGGATGGTCGGGGCGACTGGATTCGAACCAGCGACCCCCACACCCCCAGTGTGATGCGCTACCAGGCTGCGCTACGCCCCGACCGTTTGCCGCTTTGAGGATGCCGGTTAGAGCATCCGTGGGGGCGGCGAGGCGCATCTAGTCAGCCGGGCCTGCCAAGGCAAGCGCAAGAGCAGGAGGACGAGTGCCGCGACGAAGGCGCAGATCGCGAAAAGGGCGCTGGCGGCGGCGGCTGGCGCTGCTCGCCGCCGCTCCTTTGCTCCTCTACCTCGCCGCGGCGCTGGCGGGATCGCTGATCCCCGTGAACCGCGGCTGGACCGAGCCGGAGCAGGGGATCACCATCTACCTCGCCGACAACGGCATCCACGCCGACATCGTCATGCCGGTCCGCGCGCTCGGCCTCGACTGGGAGCCTTTGGTGCCCCGGCACCATTTCGCCGCGCCCGACCCAGCCGCGCGCTGGGTGGCGTTCGGCTCGGGCGAGGAACGGGTCTATCTGGAAACGCCGCGCTGGCGCGACATCACGCTTCGCACCATCTGGTCGGCGCTGACCGGCGGCAAGCGCGTGATGCACGTCGAATGGGTCAGCAATCCGGCCTATGTCGACCGCGCCATCCGCCTGCGCCCGGAGGAATATCGCCGCTTGTGGGCGGCAATCCGCGCCGACTTCGC
>DATLFV010000046.1:0-5119 GCA_035540875.1 Sphingomicrobium sp.
GACCGGCTTGCCCGACTGGACGAGCAGGGTCTGGTCTTCCTCGAGCCGCTCGAGCACCTCGACGATGCGGTCGAAGCATCGCCAGTCGCGGGCGGCGCGGCCGATGCCGCCGTAGACGACCAGGCTCTGCGGGTCCTCGGCGACCTCCTCGTCGAGGTTGTTCATCAGCATCCGCACCGCGGCCTCGGTGGTCCAGCTTTTCGCCACAATGTCGCTGCCGCGGCGGGCGCGGATGCGGCGGCTGTTGTCTGTGCGGTCGTTCAATCGCTGCCCCGTCGTGCTGAACTCGTTTCAGCATCCATTTTCGATACCGCTCCGCACTTCATCAGAATGGACCCTGAAACAAGTTCAGGGTGACGGTCAGGAGTCATGGCCGGCGAATATCCGCCGCTCGGGGCCGGGCAGGCCGATCCAGTAGCCGAGCTCGGCGAGGCTCTCCACGCGCCACACGGCAAGGTCGGCGTGCATGCCCGGGGCGATGGTGCCGAGCTGGTCGTCGAGGCCGAGCGCGCGGGCGGCGTTGATCGTCATCCCGGCGAGCGCTTCCTCGGGGGTGAGGCCGAACAAGGTGCAGGCCATGTTGATGGCGAGCGTCGGCGAGAGCATCGGCGAAGTGCCGGGATTGCAGTCGGTGGCGACCGCCATCGGCACGCCGTAGCTGCGAAACAGGTCGATCGGCGGCTTGCGGGTTTCCTGCAGCGCGTAGAAGGCACCGGGCAGCAGGACGGCGACGGTGCCGGCCTCCGCCATCGCCGCCACACCTTCCTCGTCGACATGCTCGAGATGGTCGGCGGAGAGCGCGTGGAAGCGCGCCGCGAGCTTGGCGCCGCCGCGGTTGCTGAGCTGCTCGGCGTGGAGGCGGATGCGCAGCCCGTGATTGTCGGCGGCCTCGAACAGGCGCTGGATCTCGTGCGGCAGGAAGCCGATGCCCTCGCAGAAGCCGTCGACCGTGGTGGCAAGGCCGGCGCGGGCGGCGGCGGGGATCATCCGGTCGGCGGCCTCGGCGACGAAGGCGGCGCGGTCGGCGCCTTTGGGCAGAGCGTGGAGCGCGAGCAAGGTGCCGACGACGCGGACGCGCTCCTCCTTGCCGAGGTGCTGCGCGACCTTGAGCAGGCGAAGCTCGCTCTTGGTGTCCGTCCCGTAGCCGGACTTGATCTCGACGGTGGTGCAGCCGCCCGCCATCAGCATGCGCAGGCGGCGGCGGGTCGCCTCGACCAGCTGGCGGTCCGACGCGGCGCGGGTTTTCTCGACGGTCGAGGCGATGCCGCCGCCGGCGTGCGCGATCTCCTCATAGCTGGCGCCGGCGCGGCGCAGCGCATGCTCGTCGGCCCTGGTGCCGCCGAACACGAGATGGGTGTGGCAGTCGACCAGGCCGGGCGTGACCCAGGCGCCGCCGAGCGGCACGACCTCGCCGGCGCGATAGCCGGCGAGCTCGGTGCGCTTGCCGACCCGCACCACCTTGCCGTCCTGAATGCCGATGGCGCCGTTTTCGACGATTCCCAGCGGGTTGCCGCGCGCCGGGCGCATGGTCGCGACATGGCAGTCGACTAGCAATCGGTCCCACATGCTGGTGGGCTTTAGAAGCGGGTGGGTGTAGCGTCGAGAGCGATGGGCGCGTGGCCGAACCTCTCCGACCTGATCGTCGCACCGCACGACGCGGCGCCGGTCGGACTGCTCGGCGCGCCGCTGGCGGCGGGATCGGTGACGCCGGGCGCCTGCGACCGGGCGCCGGGACTGCTGCGCGAGACGCTGCGGCGCATCGGGCGCTACGACGTTGATACCGGTCGCGAGCTGGAAACGCGGGTTGCCGACCGCGGCGACGTGGCGATCGCGGGGCTGAGCATAGCAGCCGCGACCGGGCCGATCCGCGACGCGGTCGCGGCCAGTGCCGAGGCCCATGCGCTGACCCTGCTGGTCGGCGGCAACAATGCGGTAACCCGGCCGGGGCTGCTGGGGCTCGGCGGATCGATCGAGGAGGTCGGGCTGATCACGCTCGACGCCCATTTCGACATGCGCGACACGAGCGCGGGCCTGTCCAACGGCAATCCGGTCCGCGCCTTGCTCGAGGACGGGCTGCCAGGCGCCAACATCGCCCAGGTCGGGCTCGCCAGCTTCGCCAACAGCATGAAGATGCACCAGGACGCGGTGGACGCCGGCAATCTGGTGGTGACGATGAGCGACGTGCGCGAGCATGGCATCGGCTGGGCGGTCGCCCATGCGCTCGACCATGTCGCGCATTGCGACGCTTTGGTGGTCGACTGCGACATCGACGTGATCGACCGCGCGCAGATGCCGGGAGCGCCGGGCGCGCGGCCCGGAGGCATGGCCGTCGCGGACTTTTTCCAGGCGGTGCGGACGCTCGCCGCGGACCGCCGCGTGCGGCTGATCGACCTTACCGAATGGGACCCGTCGCTCGATGCCACCGACCTCAGCGCACTGACCGCGGCGCGCTGGGTCGCCGAATGCCTGGCCGGTTACGAGATGCGCTGAGCCTCGGCCTTGCGGCGGCCGAGATCGGACAAGGTGCGGAAGGTGATCGAAAAGCGCAGCTGCTCGCCGGGCACGATGCTGTGCTCCCAATCATGGCGGACTTCGCCGGAGAGCAGATAAGCGGAGCGCGGGGCGAGCGGCTGGCTGGCGCGGCGGAAGCCTGACGCCGTCCGCTGGCGCAAGCGCATCACCGCTGGCGAACCCAGCGAGACGCCGACGACCTGCTCGAACACCGGGCGGTCGCGGTGCCAGCCGATGCCGGCGCCGGGATCGTAGCGGGCGAGCAGCACGTGGACGAAATCGCCGGGCGCGACGCCGGCGAAGCGCGCCGCCTGCCCGCGCAGCGGCAGCAGCCAGTCGGGGAGCGGGTCGGCGGGCCGGAAGCTGGCGTCGTCGAAATCGTAGCGCCAGCCAAAGCTGTGGGTGCGGCGCTTGCCCTCCCAGCCCTGGAAGCGAAACGGTGCCAGGTCGAGCCCCTGCAGGCGGTCGAGCAGCGCCGCCTCCTCGGCCTCGTCGATGAACGGATCGGCGAGCTTCAGGCCGGCGACCAGCGGCGTGTCGAACAGCAGGCTCATGCCCCGAACAGCTCCTTGAGCTCAGACGGGCGAAGCTCGGGCGCAAGCTGGTCGAAGGTGCACTGCGCCGGGGCCTTGTCCGGGCGCCAGCGGACGAAGCCGGTGCCGTGGCGGAACCGGCGGCCGGTGACCTGGTCGTAGCGGACCTCGACGACGAGTTCGTGGCGCAGCGGCTGCCACTCGGTGGAGCGATCGGTCTTCCAGCGGCTGGGGCCGCCGGGCGCATCGCCGGTGAAGCCGGGCGGGCCGACCAGCGCCTCCAGCCGGGCGGTAAGGGCGGGGCGGTCCTCGGCCTTGAGGGCGGAGGTGAAGCCGACATGGTGGAGCAGGCCCTGATCGTCGAACAGGCCGAGCAGCAGCGAGCCGACCTCTTTCTTTTTCTCGGCGTAGCGGAAGCCGCCGACGACGCAGTCGGCGGTGCGCTGCTGCTTGACCTTGACCATCGCCCGCTCGCCGGGTCGGTAGGGGAGGTCGAGCCGCTTGGCGACCACGCCGTCGAGCGCGCCGCCGCTGCGCGCCAGCCAGTCCAGCGCCGTGTCCCGGCTGGCGGTCACGGGCGACAAATGCAGAGAGGGTGCGGGATGAGCGGCATGGAAGTGCTCGAGCGCTGCCCGCCGCTGTTCGAGGGGCTGGTCGAGCAGCGATCGGCTGCCCAGCTCGAGCAGGTCGAACAGCATCAGCTCGGCGGGCGTGGCCAGGCTTAGCTTCCGAATTCGGCTCTCGGCCGGGTGCAGGCGCAGCTGCAACGCGTCGAACGACAGCACGTCGCCGACCGGGATGATGAGCTCTCCGTCGAGCAGGAAATCTTCGCCGGCAAGCTCGGAGAGCATCGCCACCACCTCGGGGAAGTAGCGGCCGAGCGGCTTGCCGGACTTCGAGGTGAGGGTGACTTCGCTGTCCGTGCGACGCGCCAGGCAGCGGAAGCCGTCCCACTTGGGTTCGTACTGCCAGCCCTTGCCCGCCGGCAGCTCGGCGGCGAGCAACGCCTCCATCGGCGCGGGGACGGCGGGCGTGGCCATTCGCCGACAATCCGTGGGCGGGCGGCGGCGTTCCCGATGCGGCGGGCACAAAAAAAGCCCGCCGGAATGGCGGGCTTGTTGTGGGTTATCGATCCGGCCGGAAGGAAGTGGGCCCCGGATCGAGTCCCGGCAACGCAAAGCTTCGCGCTCACTGCGTTCGCTGAGCTTTGCGTTGGTTGCGGGGGCAGGATTTGAACCTGCGACCTTCAGGTTATGAGCCTGACGAGCTACCGGGCTGCTCCACCCCGCGCCAACATGTTGAGACTGCCTCGCGGCAGCCCGGAACCTCTTTTGTTTCCCGCCTCGACAAGCGAGGCGGCGGCGGGCTGCTCCACCCCGCGGCACCAACAAAAAAGCCGCCGCTCGGGCGAGCCGGCAGCGGCTTTTTGAAATCGTGAATGGGTTCTTGCCTGCGCCGCCAGCAAAGCCTGGCGACGACCTACTCTTCCACTGCTTAAGCAGTAGTACCATTGGCGCTGTCCGGTTTCACGGCCGAGTTCGGGATGGGATCGGGTGGGTCACGGACGCTATGATCACCAAGCTATGGTGACGGCGCAAACAAGAAATCTAGAAATCGTGCAGACCATTTAACTGGCGTCATCTAGCTGAGAACCAAACCTTGTCGATCAGCCCACAGGGCTGTCGATGATGGTGGGACTCTCAAGCGCGAACAGAGCAATTAGGACCGGTTAGCTTCACGCATTACTGCGCTTCCACACCCGGCCTATCAACGTGGTGGTCTTCCACGGCTCGATGATACCTTATCTTGAGGGAGGCTTCCCGCTTAGATGCTTTCAGCGGTTATCCCGTCCATGCATAGCTACCCTGCTGCGCGGCTGGCGCCACGACAGGTCCACCAGAGGCATGTTCAACCCGGTCCTCTCGTACTAGGGTCAACTCCTCTCAAGTATCGACGCCCACGGCAGATAGGGACCAAACTGTCTCGCGACGTTCTGAACCCAGCTCACGTACCACTTTAATTGGCGAACAGCCAAACCCTTGGGACCTGCTCCAGCCCCAGGATGTGATGAGCCG
>DATLFV010000047.1:0-5732 GCA_035540875.1 Sphingomicrobium sp.
GGCGAGCCAGCGGCCGCGCGGCGGCGGGTCCTGGGTCAGGTCGACGGCGCGCATCTCGGGCAGGGTCGCGCCGGCGAAGCGGCTCGGCAGGCTGAGCTCGCGGTAGCGGCCGATCTCGACCATGTGGCGGGTCTCGAGCGCGGGTGTCGCCGACGACAGGACGATCGGCACCCCCTCGAACCGGGCGCGCATCACCGCGACGTCCCGGGCATGGTACTGGACCCCGTCCTCCTGCTTGAAGCTCGGCTCATGCGCCTCATCGACGACGATCAGGCCGAGGTTGCGGTATGGGAGGAACAAGGCCGAGCGGGCACCGACGGTGACCGCCGCCTCGCCGGTGGCAATTCCGCGCCACGCACGGCGCCGCTGCGAAGAGCGCAGGCCCGAGTGCCAGGCGACCGGTGGGCAGCCAAAGCGGGCTTCGAAGCGCTTGAGGAACGGCTCGGTGAGGGCGATTTCGGGGAGCAGGACCAGCGCTTGGCGGCCCCGGCGCAGGCACTCGGCGATGGCCTCGAAATAGACTTCGGTCTTGCCCGAGCCGGTGACGCCGTCGAGCAGCACCGGGTCGAAGCCCCCTTCGACGCCGCCTGCGGCGTCGCTCAGGACTGGCTTGCCGATCGCCGCCGTCAGGCTCGCCGCTGCCGCCCGCTGCTCGGGGCTGAGCACAGGCGGTGCATGGTCGGGGTCCGGCCGGGGCAGGGGCTTGTCGGCCTCGACCGCGATCGGCTCCAGCGCTCCGGCGTTGACCAGGCCGCGCAGCACCGTCTCGCTGACTTGCGCGAGCTCGGCGAGCTCGCGGATGGTGCCCTGCCGGCCCTCCAGCCTGGCGAGCGCCTGCAGCCGCTGCGCGGTCATCCTGTGGGGCACTTGGCCCGTGGCACGGTATTCGGTGAGCTGGCGGGCGCCTGCCAGCGCCGACGCGGACGGCAGGACCATGCGCAGCACGGCCGCGAGCGGGCTCAAATAATAATCGGCGGTCCACTCGGCGAGCCGGCGCAGCGGCGCGGCGATCGGGGGGACGTCGACCAGCTGGCCAAGCGGGCGCAGCCGGTTGTCGCCGACTTCCTCGGTGTTGAGGCGCTCCGCTTCCCAGGCCACGCCGAGCAGCTGCCGCGGCCCGAGCGGCGCGACGACGACGCTGCCGGGGGCGACCGCCATGCCGTCGGGCACCCGATAGTCGAGCGGGCCCAGTGCGGCATTGAGCGTGACGACACGGACGCGGGGGAGGGGCATGCCTGTCCTTCGATACGCCGCTTCGACAGGCTCAGCGGCTACTCAGGATGAGCGGTGTAGCAGATAGCCGTTCAGCCTGAGTAGGGACTGAGCGGCCCGGCAGGGCTGTCGAAGGCCCGTATCGAAGGACCTATCGCCCTCTTTTCTTACGGTGGTGGTCGAAGTCGAGGACGGCGCTGACCTCGTCGCCCTGCAACAGGCCGAGGCGTCGCGCGACTTCCTGATAGGCTTCCTCGACACCGCCCAAGTCGTGGCGGAAGCGGTCCTTGTCGAGCTTCTCGTTGGACTTGATGTCCCACAAGCGGCAGCCGTCGGGGCTGATCTCGTCAGCCAGGATGATGCGCGCATAATCGCCGTCCCAGACCCGGCCGAATTCGAGCTTGAAGTCGACCAGGCGGATGCCGATCGCCGCGAACATGCCCGACAGGAAGTCGTTCACCCGGATCGCCATGTCAGCGATGTCGTTCATCTCTTCCTGGCTGGCCCAGCCGAAGCAGGCGATATGCTCGTCGGCGATCATCGGGTCGCCGAGCGCGTCGTCCTTGTAATAATATTCGATGATGGTGCGCGGCAGCTGCGTGCCTTCCTCGATGCCGAGGCGCTTCGACAGCGAGCCGGCGGCGACGTTGCGCACCACCACCTCGATCGGCACGATCTCGACCTGGCGGATCAGCTGCTCGCGCATGTTGAGGCGGCGGATGAAGTGGGTCGGAACGCCGATTGCCGCCAGGGTCGTGAAGATATGCTCGGAGATGCGGTTGTTGAGCACCCCCTTGCCCGAGATGGTGCCGCGCTTCTGCGCGTTGAACGCCGTCGCGTCGTCCTTGAAATATTGGATCAGGGTGCCCGGCTCCGGACCCTCGTACAGGATCTTTGCCTTGCCTTCGTAGATCTGGCGGCGGCGGGCCATATGCGTTTGCTTCACCTCGGCGACTGGAAAGCCGGGCCTATAGGCGACGCGCGCGGTGGGGGCTAGCCCGCGCTGCGGCTAGCGGGTGAGTTGCCGCGCGATCGTTCAGTTGCCGTTAGGCATTCCGCCTGTATGAACGGCTTTCAACAGGGGTGGGGAAAAGCGTGAGATTCAAGAGACTTGCCGCCATTCTGGCGACTGTCACCGCAATGCCTGTCGCGGGAGCCGCCAGTGCTGGCGCAGCGCCGAGCGGGCTTGAGGCGCGGCTGCTCGCGCTGCACAATGGCGAACGCGCCCGCGTGGGGTCGCCGGCGCTGCAATGGGACCCCGCGCTGGCGGCCGCCGCCGCCGCTTACGGCCCGGTGCTCGAGCGCATGGGCCGGCTCGAGCATTCGCCGCGCGCCGGCCGTCCCGGGCAGCGCGAGAATCTGTGGATGGGGACCCGCGGCGCCTTTTCGCCCGACGACATGGTCGGCAGCTGGATCGCCGAGCGCGCCCACTTCCGTCCGGGCGTCTTTCCGAATGTCAGCCGCACCGGCAACTGGCTCGACGTGTCGCACTACACCCAGCTGATCTGGCGCACGACCACCCATGTCGGCTGCGCCGTGCATCGCGGCGCCCGCTACGATTTCCTGGTCTGCCGCTACTCGCCGCCCGGCAACCGCGACGGCACCGCGCTTTCCTAGGAAAGGCTCGGCCTAGAACAGGCTGCGCAGCGGCTCGAGCGTCGGGTCGTGGGTGAGGTCGAGGTGCAGCGGGGTGACGGTGACGAAGCCGTCGGCGATCGCCTCGAGGTCGGTCGAGTGGGTGGGCGTCTCCACCATGGGCCCGAGGCCGAACCAGTAATAATCATAGCCCCGGGGGTCGGTGCGCTGGACGATGCGCAACCGCCCGTAATCGCGGATGCCCTGGCGGCAGACGCGAATGCCGCGGACGTCGCCGGGCGGAACCGCCGGGAAGTTGACGTTGATCAAGGCGCGCGGCGGCGTTTCGAAGCCAAGCAGCGGCGCGAGCACGCGCTCGGCCCAGGCCTCGGCGGTGGCGAATGGCACGGTGTCGCCCATGCCCTCGCGTGAATAGGCCTGGCTGAGCGCGATCGACCGAACGCCGGCGAGCGCCCCCTCCATCGCCGCGGAGACCGTGCCCGAATAGGTGACGTCCTCGGCGAGGTTGGCGCCGCGGTTGATGCCGGAGAGGATCACGTCGGGCGGCGAATCCTTCATCACGTGGGCAAGCGCCAGCATCACCGCGTCGGTCGGGGTGCCGGTGACCGAGAAGCGCCGCTCGCCGTGCCGCCGCAGGCGCACCGGCTGCGTGAGGGTCAGCGAATGGCCGGCGCCCGACTGCTCCTCGGCGGGCGCGACGATCCAGATGTCGTCGCTCAGCCGCCGCGCCACCGCCTCGAGCAAGGCCAGGCCGCGGGCGTTCACGCCGTCGTCGTTGGTGAGCAGGATGCGCATGGCGGCGGCCTATGGGCGAGCCGTGCGAGCCCCGCAACCGCGCTTGCTGCGCCATATTGGCAACATTGACCGCTTTTCCATGCCGGCCTGCCGTCAGTCCTTGTTAAGCCCGGTGCGGATAACTATAGGCCGCCGTTGGGGATCACGGACTGACCCGCGACCAAGTCCCGGGAAAGTCTCAAGTAATCGCCTCCGGCTGCACCGGTGGCCCGGCCGCAGCAGGCGGCGGGGCGTGCGTCCGACCCGGCCCTTCAAAGGGCTTGTTCGGCGCCTTGTGTGGGAGGGGATTATGGCCACTGCTCTGCGCGACCTTTACGGCGACGGGCTGCTTCCGTTTGATCGACTGATCCTGGCCGAGGGCTACCGCCCGTCGGACAGCGAAGACTTCATGTGCGACCGGCACCGCGCTTATTTCCTGCGCAAGCTGAAGGAGTGGAAGCAGGCGATCATCGAGGAATCGCGCGCAACCATGGCGCAGCTCCAGATCGATTCGCTGCGCGAGCCGGACATCGCCGATCGGGCCTCGAGCGAGACCGACTGGTCGATCGAGCTTCGCACCCGCGACCGGCAGCGCAAGCTGATTGCCAAGATCGACTGCGCGATCCGCCGCCTCTACGAAGGCGAATATGGCTATTGCGAAGTGACCGGCGAGCCGATTTCGCTGGCGCGGCTCGAAGCCCGGCCAATCGCGACCATGACGCTGGAGGCGCAGGAGCGCCACGAGCGGATCGAGAAGATTTCGCGGGACGACTGAGCCGCCGCGGTGGGCGGCGGCTCGGGGCCGCCGCTACTCGTTAGTGGGGAATATGTCCGGCCAGCTCGTCCTTGAGGCGGAGCTTTTCCTTCTTGAGGCGATGGAGAAGGTCTTCGTCCGGGTGGGTGCGGTGCTCTTCCTCGTCGATGAGGGCGTGGAGCGCCGCATGCTTGGATGCCAGAGCGTCGACCTGATTATTATCCATCGGTGTCATTCCTTTCGTGGATGAGGGTGACAGCGCCGGTGAGTATTTCACTTTTTTGAGCCCTTGTCTCGCGCGATTGCAGCGGCCGGGCGACGGGCAGGCGCGGTCCGTCGCGCCCTTCCCCAAGCCGCCCGCGGCGGTCTAGGGCAGGGGTGAAGCCGATGAACGATGATCCTACCCCGAACCAGGAACTGGCGGCGCTGCGTGACGAGCACCGCGCGCTCGACGAGCGCATCAGCGCCATGGTCGAGGCCGGCGAGAGCGACCAGATCGAGCTCGCCCGGCTAAAGAAGCGCAAGCTGCGCCTCAAGGACCAGATCCAGCTCATTCTCGACCGCAGCGTGCCCGACATCATCGCCTGACCATTGTCCCGCTCCGGGACTGCCCCCGGCCGGCCGCATCCGCACGCGTCCGCCGAATGTTTGCAACCCTTGTCGGAAGTGGCACTTTGGATGGACATGGACGACTCGGACTGGCCAAGGCCGGAAGCGCGGATCACTCCGCGCCTGATCGACGCCTTCTACACGGAGGCGATGCTGCTCGCCGACGAGGCGCGCGCCTATTTCGATGAGGCCGGCCGCGACGCGCGCCAGCTGCTCGACCCGTTCGCCCGCGTCGGCTTCGCCTGCGAATCGCTCAAGGTCACGACCCGGATCATGCACATCGTCGCCTGGCTGCTCACCCAGAGGGCGATCGAGAGCGGCGAGATCAATGCCCGTGACGGCCGGCGGCCGGAACGGCGGCTCGGCCATGCCCAGGACAGTGACGAGGCCGTCGTCGCGCAGCTCCCGGAGGCGGCCAAGCGGCTGATCCATGCCAGCGCCGACCTCTATGCGCGGGTCAAACGCCTCGACGAGGGCGGTTTCGCCGAGGAACCGGTGCAGAGCCCGGCGCGCGCATTGATGGGGCGGCTCGAACGCGGGCTTGGTGGCCACGCCTAGCCTGCGCTAGCAGGCGGATATGCAAAGCTTCACCTTCCATCCCGGGCCGCTCCTGTTGTCGGGTACCGGCCAGGCCGATGCCGCGGTGGCCCGCCTGCCCAGCGGGCCCTGCCTGTTCGTCACCGATCCCGGACTTGTCGCGCTCGGGCTGGACCGGGACTGGCGCGCCGCGCTCCAGCGCAGCGGCCGCCCCCTGGTGCCGTTCGACGCGGTCGAGGCCGACCCCTCG
>DATLFV010000048.1:0-6329 GCA_035540875.1 Sphingomicrobium sp.
CCGGAGGAATGCGCGAACCCGGGTTGCGCACCTTCTGTGCGAGTTCTCCCTGCGGCTGAAGCTGGCGGGGCTCGGCAACGCCAATGGCTATGAGCTGCCGATGACGCAGGAACAGCTTGCCGATGCCACCGGCCTGACCCCGGTGCATGTCAATCGCACCATGAAGGCACTCGAGGCGGAGGCGTTGATCGAACGTGTGAGCCCGCGGGCCATCCAGATCGGAGACTGGAGAAAGCTTTCGGAAGCCGGTGACTTCGACAGCAACTATCTGCACCTGCGCGAAGACGACGCTGCCCTCAACTAAGCCGACCTGGGGGTGAGTGTCGGTTCGGGGGGAAGCCGGCGTTCGCGAATGTGCGCAATGGGTGGAAAGCGGACGTTAGCTGCTATGTCCGCCTCGGGTGGAGTAGATACATTGCCGCGACTAGGGGGCGGCGCAGCGTTCCAACCGCAGGAGTGTGATCAGCGGTGCGCAAATTTGATAAGATATTTATCGCGGCCACCAGTCTGGCATCCTTCGGCGCCTTCATGCTGCTCTATGCGAACGGCCCCGAGTTGGGCAATGATATGGCTGACACGATCCTTGTGGGCCTCGCTAGCTTGGCCATGGTGGTCTTCTTTTCTGTCGAGTTTCGGAACGAGCTTCCAATTCGTATAATTCTCACGGTCGTGCTCTCAGTTGCCGTGTTCAACGTGGCCATATGGTCGTGGATACTGGAGCAGATTGCGTTCAACTCCCTCGGCTTTTGCATCGCCTTTTTCATGGCAGAGTTCGCGCTGTTGACGGTGCTATTCGAAAAGATGGCGCTTGAGCGAAAGCACTAAGCTTGCAGCGGCGCGCCTAGAAATAGTCGCCCCAAGGAAGCTCCCCTCATGTCCGCAATGGGACGAAAGCGGACATTGAGCGTTCATCGCCGACCTGCCATAGGATGACCCAATGACGCAGATTCGCGCCCTCGCAGCCTATTATTATCCCGACGAGGTTGGGAGCCGCTGACGCGCACGTAAGCATCAGACGACCCGACCTCGACCCGCCAAGCCCTCGCTCGGCGGGTTTTTTGTTGTTCCAGGAAGGAAGAGACGTGCTCGACATCGAACAAGACAGGGCCCCTCCACCGGCCTCAGATAAACGGGTTCGCCATGCCCCCGGCATGGCTGCACGCGTTCATTCCCCCTCCCCTGCAAAAGCAGGGGAGGATTGGCGCGGCTATGTCGTGCCGCAGCGCTGGGAGCATTTCACGGCCGAGGACCATGCGGTGTGGGACCTTCTGTTCGCGCGCCAGGTCGAGCTGCTGGGCACGCGGGTGGTGACGCCGTTCCTGGCCGGGATCGACCTGCTGCGGCTCGACCATCCCGGCGTGCCCGACCTCGAGGGGCTCAACCGGCGGCTGGAGCCGGCGACCGGCTGGCGCACGGTGGCGGTGCCGGGGCTGGTGCCGGACGACGCCTTTTTCGCCATGCTTCGCGAGCGCGTGTTCCCGGTCGGCAACTTCATCCGCAAGCGCGAGGAGATCGACTATCTGGAGGAGCCCGACTGCTTCCACGACCTGTTCGGGCACATCCCGATGCTCGCCGACCCGGGGTTCGCGGCGATGGTCGAGCATGTCGGGCACCTGGGCGCGGCGGCGATCGCGGCCGGCGAGGGGCACAGGGTCGCGCGCCTGTACTGGCACAGCGTCGAGTTCGGGCTGGCGCGCGAGGGCGGCGAGCTCAAGATCCTCGGCGCCGGGCTGGCGTCGAGCTTCGGCGAGGCGCATTTCAGCCTCGAGAGCGAGGAGGTCGAGCGGCTGGAGTTCAGCGCCGGCCGGGCGGTGCACACCGCCTATCGCTCCGACGTGTTCCAGCCGCGCTACCTGGTGTCGCAGTCGGTCGCGGGCACGGTGGCGGAGGTGCGGGCGCTGACCCCGGAGCGGCTGCTGGCGCTGTGAGCGGCTGACGCGCCTCAGTGCGCGGCCGCGGCCTCCGGCCGGCTGGTGAAGCGGCGCACGGCGAGGACGATGATGCCGCCGACGAGGATGCCGGCAGCGGCGCCGCCGAGCGCGAACACCAGCCATTCGACAAATGGCGCGGCGGCCCCGGCGGAATGGCCGACCGCCGCCGCCACGCCGTGCAGCGCGTGGGGCACGGCCGCGAGGATGTGCAGCTCCTCCAGGCCGTGGAGGATGATGCCGCCGCCGACCCAGAGCATGGCCGCGGTGCCGAGCGCCGACAGGCCGGCGAGCAATTTGGGGACGATCCGCACGAGCGCGTTGCCGAACGCCCGCGCGCCCGAGTTGCGCCGGGCGGCGAGGTTGAGGCCGATGTCGTCGAGCTTCACGATGAAGGCGACGACGCCGTAGACGCCGCCGGTGATCGCCAGCGACACGGCGACCAGCGCCGCGGCCGTCATCGCCAGCGAGATGTCGCCGAGGCTGGCGAGCGCGATCGCCATGATTTCCGCCGAGAGGATGAAGTCGGTGCGGATCGCGCCCTTGACCTGAAGCGCCTCGAGCTCGGCAGGGTCGGCGATGGCGTCGATCAGCTGGGCGGTGTGATGATGCTCGCCGAGCAATTTCTCGAAGATCTTCTCGGTCGCCTCGAACGCGAGATAGGCGCCGCCGATCATCAGCAAGGGGGTGATGAGGACGGGCGCGAAGGCGGTCAGCAGCAGGGCGGCCGGGAGCAGGAACAGCAGCTTGTTGCGCAGGGAGCCGATGGCGATCTTGCCGATGATCGGCAGCTCGCGCTCCGGCGCGAGGCCGACGACGTAGCGCGGGGTGACGGCGGCGTCGTCGATGACCACGCCGGCGGCCTTGACCCCGGCCTTGCCGGCGATGGCGCCGACATCGTCGACCGAGGCGGCGGCCAGCCTGGCGATGGTGGCGACGTCGTCGAGCAGCGCGATCAGGCCGGAAGGCATGGGCGGGCGCATGGCGCGGGATTGCCGGGAGCGCAAGCAATGAAGCTGCTGCTCAAGCATGACGAGGTTGCCCTCGCCGCCGCTTTCGCGCACTTGCCGCGGCCATGCTGGGAATGGACTTCATCAAGGCGAACCGCGCGGCGGTCGAGGCGGCGATCCGCGACAAGGGGGTGGCGCTGGAGCTCGACGCCGTGCTGGCGCTCGACGGCGAAGTGCGCGGGCTCAAGACCGAGATCGAGGCGCTGCGGGCCGAGCGCAACGCGATCAGCGCCCAGTTCAAGAGCGTCGCGCCCGAGGAACGGGCCGCCCTCGGCGCCCGGGCCAGGGAGGCGGGGGCGAAGGCCGGCGAGCTGGAGAAACGGCTCGGCGAGCGCGAGGGCGCGCTCAAGGCGATGCTGCTGCGGCTGCCCAACATCCCCTACGAGGGGGCGCCGGTCGGGCCGGACGAGAGCGCCAACGTGGTGGTGCGCACCGAGGGCAGCCCACGCGAATTCGGGTTCGAACCGCTCGACCATGTCGCGCTGATCGAGAAGAACGGCTGGGCGGACCTGTCGCGGATCACTCAGGTGGCGGGCAGCCGCACCTATTGCCTCAAGGGCCGGCTGGCGCTGCTTGAGACCAAGCTGATGGGCTGGGCGCTGGAGCGGATCGCGGATGGCGGGTTCACGCCGATCACCGTGCCGGCGATCGCGCGCGAGCAGGCGTTCCTGAACCAGGGGCAATTCCCGGGGCACGAGGAGGAGACCTACCAGCTGCCCAACGACGATCTGTGGCTGGCCGGCACCGCCGAGGTGGCGCTGACCTCGCTGCACTCGGGCGAGATCCTCGAGGCCGACGCGCTGCCAATGCTCTACGCCGGCTTCTCGCCCTGCTTCCGGCGCGAGGCGGGGAGCGCGGGCAAGGACGTGCGCGGGCTGCTGCGCGTCCACCAGTTCGTCAAGGTCGAGCAATATGTGATCTGCGAGGCTGACGAGGCGCAGTCGGCGCAGTGGCATGCAAGGCTGCTGGAGCTGGCGGAAAGCCTGCTGCAGGCGCTGGAGATCCCCTATCAGGTGATCGAGACGTCGACCGGGGACATGGGCCTGGGCAAGTATCGCATGAACGACATCGAGAGCTGGGTGCCGAGCCTCGGCAAGTAT
This sequence comes from Sphingomicrobium sp., assembly GCA_035540875.1. Taxonomy (GTDB): domain Bacteria; phylum Pseudomonadota; class Alphaproteobacteria; order Sphingomonadales; family Sphingomonadaceae; genus Sphingomicrobium. The sequence continues at coordinate 4,039 of DATLFV010000048.1, forward strand.
CGCGAGACGCACAGCTGCTCGACGCTGCACGACTGGCAGGCGCGGCGGGCGAACATCCGCTACCGCGGCGCCGACGGCAAGGTGCGGTTCGCGCACACGCTCAACAACACCGCGCTGGCGAGCCCGCGCATCCTGGTGCCCTTGCTGGAGAACCACCAGACCGAGGACGGGCGGGTGCGGCTTCCCGCCGCGCTGCAAGAGCTGATGGGGGGCGAGTTCCTCTGAGCGACGAGCGCGCCCCCTCCGGCCTGAGGCGGGCGGCCGAAGTCGCGGGCCTGGTGCCGCGGGCGTTCCGCGGGCTTGGGCATCTTGGACCGCGCGGGCCCGAGGGGGCGCCGCCGGCCTTGGTCATTCCCGGCTTCATCGCCAGCGACCGCACGACCATGGAATTGCGCCGTGCGCTGGCCGAGGCGGGGCTTCGCGTCCATCCCTGGCGGCAGGGCTGGAACATGGGCGCGCGGGCCGACACGATCGACCGGCTGCGCCGGGCGCTGGACTTGTGCGAGGACGAGCGGCCGGCGGTGCTGGTCGGCTGGAGCCTGGGCGGGCTCTATGCGCGCGAGCTGGCGCGGGCCGAGCCCGAGCGGGTGCGGGCGGTGGTGACGATGGGGTCGCCGGTGTGGGGCGACCCGCGGCAATTCACCAACGTGTGGAGGCTTTACGAGCGGATTGCCGGGCACCCGGTCGATGCGCCGCCGATCCGGCACCTGGAGGAAAAGCCGCCGGTGCCGACCTTGGCGCTGTGGTCGGCGAAGGACGGCATCGTCGCGCCGTGCTGCGCGCGCGGCGGCGAGGGGACGTGCGACAAGGCGGTCGAGGTGCCGTGCAACCACATGGGCTTTGCCGTGTCGCGGCGCGGCAGCCGGGCGGCGGTGCGCGAGATCGTGCGCTTTCTCGAGGAGCTCGACGCGGCGGAGCGATAGCCGTCCGAGTCGCGCCATTGACTCTCCCGCGGGACTCGCGGGAATAAGAACAAAAGTAGAACATGAGCGTTGCGAGTCGTGTGGCAGGTCCATTGTCCCTTGTCGCCGGCGGCGGGAGCCGTGCGGGCGAATTCCTCTCCTCCCCAGCCTTTGCCGGGGAGGGCGACCGTTTGGTGCGGCCGAATGGCGGAGTGGGCGCTGTGCGAGGCTCCATCCCCCCTCCACCGCCTGCGGCGGTCCCCCTCCCCTTGCAGGGGAGGATGCTCACCTTGTCGGAAATCTTCGCCGCGCATCCGCGCGACGGCGGCTGGGCGGGGTTCCTGCTGGCGCAGCTGCCCGCCGACCAGCCCGTGCTGTGGGTGCAGGAGCGCATGGCCATGCTGGAAAGCGGGCGGGTCTACCCGCCTGGCCTGCCGCACGCGGACATCCTCCACGTCGAGGCGCGCGACGCGCGCGCCGCTTTGTGGGCGATGGAGGAGGGTTTAAGATGCGCCGCGCTCGGCGCCGTGATCGGCGAATTGTGGGGCGATCCACGCGCGCTCGACTTCACCGCCACCCGGCGGCTGGCGGTCGCCGCCGAGCGCTCGGGCGTGCCGTGCTGGCTGGTGCGGCTGGCCGGCAGCGCCAATCTGAGCGGGGCGCGGAGGCGCTGGCGGATCGCGAGCGCGCCGAGCCTGGCGCATCCGTTCGACCCGCGCGCGCCCGGCGCCCCGGCCTGGGACGCCGAGCTGTTCCGCGCGCGTGGCATGGCGCCGGGCCGCTGGAGGCTCGCCAGTGAACCGCGGGAAGGCGATGGCCGGCAAAGAGGCCAGGCGGCGGATCCTTTCCGTCTGGTGGCCGGGCCTGGCGATCGAGCGCTGGCGGCGGACCCGGGGGCGCGGCGCTCCGCCTGACCTGCCGGTTGTGCTCACCGTCGAGGGCACGCACGGGCCGGTGATCCACGCGGCGACGCCGGCCGCTGCCGAGCGCGGGGCGCGCGCCGGCGCGCGGCTGGTCGATGCGCGCGCGCTCGACCCGGGCTTGGTCGCGGTGGCGGCCGACCCCGGGGGCGATGCGGCGCTGGCCGAGCGGCTGGCGCGCTGGGCCGGGCGCTGGTCGCCGGTGGTGGAAATGGACGGCGAGGATGGGCTCAGGCTCGATGTCACCGGGGTCGCGCATCTGTTCGGCGGGGAGGACAAGCTGGTCGCGGACGTCCACGCGCGCTTTGCGCGGATCGGGCTGACGGTGCGGACGGCAATCGCGCCGACCGCCGGCGCGGCCTGGGCGCTGGCGCGGTTTCATTCGCGTCCGCCAGCCGTCACCCCAGCGAAAGCTGGGGTCCAAGCGGCCGTGGGCGCGGGTTCGAACGGCAGTCTGGATCCCAGCTTT
>DATLFV010000049.1:0-32953 GCA_035540875.1 Sphingomicrobium sp.
TGGCGGCACCATCGGTTTCGCTGTCGACAGCCCCGAGCAGGCCTGCGCCTGGCAGGAGGCGGGAGCGGCCGCCGGCGGCACGGTGATCGAGGATCCGCCCGGCTATCGCGAGAATGCGTTCGGCAAGCTCTACCTCGCCTATCTGCGCGACCCCGACGGCAACAAATTGTGCGCGTTGCACCGGCCGCAGCAGTGACGCTCGACATTGTCTCCGATGTGCGGTCGCACGGCGGGCGCCAGCTGGTGGTCAAGCATGCATCTGGGGCTACCGGCACGGACATGACGTTCTCGATCTTCCTGCCGCCGCAGGCGGAGCGCGGCGACAGGCTGCCGCTCGTCTGGTATCTGTCGGGCCTCACCTGCACCCACTCCAACGTCACCGAAAAGGGCGAGTATCGCGCCGCCTGCGCCGAGCTCGGGCTGGTGTTCGTCGCGCCGGACACCAGCCCGCGCGGCGAGGGAGTGCCGGATGATCCCGCCGGCGCCTACGATTTCGGGCTGGGCGCGGGCTTCTACGTCGATGCCACCGAGGAGCCGTACGCGCGCAATTACCGCATGTGGTCCTATGTCACGGACGAGCTGCCGGCGCTGGTTGCAGCGGAGTTTCCCGTCAACATGGAGCGGCAAGGCATCACCGGCCATTCAATGGGCGGGCACGGGGCGCTCACCGTTGCGCTGCGCCACCCGGAGCGTTTTCGCAGCGTCTCCGCGTTCGCGCCGATCGTCGCGCCGTCGCGCGTGCCGTGGGGCGAGAAGGCGCTTGGCGGCTATCTGGGGCAGGACCGCGACTGCTGGCGGCGGCACGATGCGGTGGCGCTGATCGCGGACGGGGCGCGTGTCGCCGAGCTGCTGGTGGACGTGGGCGGCGCCGACCCGTTCCTGGAAAAGGAGCTTCGCCCCGAGCTGCTCGAGCATGCCTGTAAGGAAGCGGGCTTGCCGCTGAGGCTGCGGCGGCACGAGGGCTACGACCACAGCTATTATTTCATCTCGACCTTCATGGCCGATCACCTGCGCTGGCACGCGCAGCGCCTGCAGGCATGAGAAGGCGCGACCCAGTCCGGGCCGCGCCTCTCTCTTCCGGGCCGGGGCCTAGTTGCCGGAGCCCTTCTTTTGCATCATCTGGCGGATGATCGCCTGGTTGAGGGCGCGCGAGGCCTGCTTCGCCTCGCAGGTGCCGCCGCTGCCCGCCGCGCTGAGCACGGCCACGGTGGTGTTGCACACGTTGGCCGCGATCCCGATCGGGACCTGGACGGTGATCGGTGCGGCGAGCTGATTGTTGTTCAGCAGATTGTTGTTGTTGAGGAAGTTGTTCAGCAGCTCGACCTGATTGTTGTTGACCGAGTTCCGCAGGATTTCGACGTCGCCGATCTGCACGGCGATCAGGCCGCTATTCTGCTGTGCGGCAGCGGGAGCCGTCGTCGTCGCGGCAAGCGCGAACGCGGCAGCCATCATCATCTTACGCATCACTGGTCTCCTAAGTTGGCGCAGGACATTTGCCATTCCGGCTGGTCCATGCGCGGTGCCCGATCTGGCTGGGCGGGTGGTGAAACGCTCGGCCCGGTCAAAAAGGCCGCAGTCTGCGACAGTTCACCTTCGATTCGGGACGGGAGGAGGGGCGACGCGCGCCAAGTCGATTTCCCACTGGAATCTTCTGTGACAACAGGGGCATGAGCGGTCCGACCGGGCCGCGACCTGCCGCCCGGTGCTGCCGGGATGAATCGAAATGACTGTCTCCAGAGCCGCCGCGGCCTTCGCTCTTCTCCTGTCCGGTGCGGCCTTGGCGCAGGAGGACAGACCCGCCTACGTCAGGGCGCTGGCTGCCGGCTACAAGGCGGCGTTCGTGTGCAGCAACCTGTTCAACGGGGGCATTTCGCAAGAGCAGACGGAGGCGGACGATCTCAGGGGCACTTACGCCGCCCTCAACCCGATCTTCCCGGCGCTCACTGCCAAGGTCGACCGCCAGAACCGCACGGTTTCGGTCGCCTATGACGGGGCGATGCCGCCAAGGATTGCCGTGTGGCGCCCGAGCCTCGGGTGCACCCAGCTGCCGATCGGGGCGGGGCCCGACGCAGCGGCCTCATTGCCTCGCATCGGCATCAGGCCGCCCGATCTCGATGCCCGCGCCTGGCCGACGGGCGACCGCAACGCCCTTGCTCCCGCTGGTGCCAGGAGCGCGGCCATGCAACGCGTTGTCGCGACCGCCTTCGATCGGCGCACCTACGGGCAGGGCAGCGAAACCACGGCGGTGGTGGTCGTCCGCAACGGCCACATCGTCCAAGAGCGCTATCGCCCGGACCTCAACATGCACTCGTCGCAGCGAACCTGGTCGGTCGCCAAGAGCATTGCCGGCACCGTCGTCGGCGCCGCGGTCCAGCAGGGCCTGATCGACGTCGCCGCCCCCTCGCCGGTGCCGGAATGGCAGCGCGCCGGCGACCCGCGGCAGCGGATCACCACCGATCAGCTGCTGCGGATGGCCAGCGGGCTGCATAGCGACCACGCCGGAAACCGGACCGATGCTCTCTATTTCGGTGGAGTGGCAGTCGCGGACCAGGCCGGGGGATGGCCGCTCGTCGCGCCACCGGGAACAGTTTTCCGCTATGCCAACAACGATACGGTCCTCGCCATCCGCGGCCTTCAGCATGTGCTGGGCGACGGCGAGAAGTCGCTGCGGTTCCCGTTCGAATCCCTGTTCTGGAAAGTCGGCATGACGCGCACCGTGCCGGAAACCGACTGGCGCGGGCATTTCGTGATGTCGAGTCAGGTGTGGACCACGGCGCGCGACCTGGCGCGTCTCGGCCTGCTTCACCTGAACGACGGCATGTGGAACGGCGAGCGCATCCTGCCGCCGGGTTGGCGCGACTATGTCCGCGGGCACGGGGCCGCGCAGCCGGCCACCGGCTTCGGCTATGGCGCGACCTGGTGGACCTTCCCGGCGGCCTCCGACCTGCCCCAAGACGCGATCGTCGCCCAGGGCAACCGCGGGCAATATCTGGTCGTGATCCCCTCGCGCGCGCTGGTGATCGTTCGGCGCGGCTTCGACGGCACTGGAATGAACTTCGACGTGACCAGGTTCACCCGGGACCTGCTCGCGGCATTGCCGGCTTGAGCGACGCGGGCTTGAACAGCGCCGGCACGTTCAGGATCGGCGGCGACATGGCGGTCCGCCGCCTCGGCTTCGGAGCGATGCGGCTGGTCGGACCGGACGTCTACGGCGAACCCGCGGACCCGGACAACGCGCTTGCCGTGCTGCGGCGCGCGGTCGAACTTGGGGTGAACTTCATCGACACCGCCGAAGCCTATGGGCCGCAGATCAATGAGCGCCAGATCGCAGAGGCGCTGGCGCCCTATCCGGCAGGCCTGGTGATCGCGACCAAGTGCGGGATTGATCGCCGGGCACGCGACTGGGCCGAGACACGGACCAAGGGCTCCCGGGCCGAAATACGCGCCTCTTGCGAGGGCAGCCTGAGGCGCCTGAAGGTGGAGCGGATCGACCTTTACCAGCTCCACCGCGTCGATCCCGCGGTGCCGATCGAGGAGTCGGTGATGGCACTCGGGGAGCTGCAGCGCGAGGGCAAGGTGCGGCACATCGGCCTGTCCGAGGTCAGCGTCGATCAGATCGAGCGCGCGCGAGCGGTGGCGCCGATCGCCACCGTGCAGAACCGCTACAATGTCGCCGCGCGCGAGCATGAGGCCGTGCTCGCTTACTGCGAGGCGCAGGGCATCGGCTTCATCCCCTGGGACCCGCTGGGCAGCGGCTCGCTTTGTGCCGGCGATGGTCCGCTGCAGCCGATCGCTCGGGCCCGCGGCCTGGCCGCGTCACAGGTCGCGCTCGCCTGGCTGCTGGCACGCTCGCCGGTGATGCTGCCGATTCCCGGCACCGGCAGCCTGAAGCACCTGGAGCAGAACATGGCGGCAGCCGCGTTGCGGCTGGCACCCGCCGATGCCGACCTGCTCGACGGCTTGGGTTCGACGAGCCCATGACCATCGGCGATCCTCGGTCGGCTGGCCACCGCAAGATGCGGACCGCCGGCGTCTGGACATGCCCGGGCAATGGGCTGTGGCGAGCCGCTCCCTGATCATCTAGCGCTGCAGCAATGCAGCGGGCGGACGAGGATACAGACCAACTGGGGAAGGTGCTGTGGCGTTACGCCACGCGGGTGCTGCCGCTCTGCGTGGCTTTCTTCTTCGTCCTGCAGCAGGACAACCTCACCACCATTTTCTTCCGCGAGCAGGATTTCGCGGTGTTGGCGGCAGGGCTTGGCCTGCTTCTCGCCATATCCGTGGGTTGGGGCCGGCTGCCGCTCAAGCTCCCGCGCCAAGTGCCTCCCGCCTGGCTCTTCAGCCTCTTCGTCCTGGTGTTCACCGGTGTCGGGACCTGGCTGGTGTTCGGCAATTATGCCCTGTCGCGCGACGAGTTGCTCGCGGATTTCGACGCGGATTTCCTGAGGCAGGGGCTGGCAGTCGCGCCCGTGCCTGTCGAGTGGCGGCCGTTCGCGTCGGCGATGATGCCGATCTTCATGCTGCCGGTGCCGGTCGAAATGGGCTGGCTGTCGTCCTACCTGCCTGGCAACGCCGCCTTGCGGGCCCTGTTCGACATCACGCTCGACCGCAGCTGGACCAACCCCGTCCTTGCCGCCGTCGCCTGCCTGGCGCTGTGGCGGGTCGCACGCCGGTTGTGGCCCGGGCACGGCCGGCTGGCGCTGCTCCCGATATTGCTGACCGCGGCATCTCCGCAGCTGCTGACGATGGCCATGACCCCCTATGCCATGACCGGCCACCTCGCCTTCAACATGATCTGGCTGGCGTGCTTCCTGCGGGGCGACCGGCGCGGCGACATTGGCGCGCTTGGCGCCGGGTTCGTCGCCACCGGCCTCCACCAGATCGTCTTCCACCCGCTGTTCGCGGCGCCCTTCATCCTGGAGCTGCTGCTGGCTCGGCGGTGGCGCCGCGCCGCTTTTTACATATTGGCATATGCAGCGATTGGCCTGTTCTGGGCCAGCTACTGGCAGCTCGTGCTTCCCGCCGGCGGGGTCGCCGCCGCCGCCCTCGACGGGGCGCAGCAGCAAGGCGTTCAGCGCCTCCTCTCGCAGATCGCCGAGCTCGTCACCGCGTTCAGCGTGGTGGGCCCGGTGGTGATGGCGCTGAACCTGCTGCGCTTCGCGGCCTGGAACCACCTGCTGCTGCTGCCGCTGGCCTTCCTCGCCTGGCCCTTGATCCGGCGCGGGGAGGGCATCGCTCGGCCGCTGGCGCTCGGCATCGTGCTGATGCTCACCCTCTTGCTGGTGCTCCTGCCCTGGCAGGGGCACGGCTGGGGTTATCGCTATCTGCACGGCTTTCTCGGCAGCTTCGCCATCCTGGCCGGCTATGGCTGGACCCGGATCGGGCCGCTCCACCGCGAGCGTCGCAATGCCGTGCTCGCCCTGACGACAGCAGCCACTGTGTTCCTCGTGCTGCCTTTCCACCTGTGGAATGCGCATGCTTTCGTGCGGCCGTATCGCGACGCCTTCGCGTTCCTGCAGCGGGCGGACGCGGACGTGGTGATCGTCGATGCCGCAGGCACCTTGTTCGCCCAGGACCTGGTGCGCAACCGGCCCGACCTTTCCAATCGTCCGCTCATCCTCGACCTTGCCTATCTGGACGAGCAACAGCTGCGGGCCTTGTGCCAGCGGTCCCGCCCCCGCCTGTTCGATCGCCGCCACGCGCTCGCCAACGGCATTCGTCTCGTCGAGGAGGCGCCGATTTCGGAGCAGCGGCGGCTGCTCGATGCCCTCACTTGCGCTCGGCCGCTTCCGCTTCCCTAGCGCGGGCGGAACTGGCCGAGGATCGCGAGACTGGCCGAAACATAGTTCCAACAGAACATCATCACGGTCGCGATCGGCGCGGCCAGCACCATTGGCAAGTGAAGCAGGGAGACGAGCACGAACATCGACAGCAAGGCCACGGGATAAGCCGCGGCTACCCCCAGGGCGAAGCGAAAGAAACGCGACACGCTGGCCGTTTCGGCAAAGGTGAAGCGGAGATGGAGGCAGAAGGCGAGCGGCGTCACCAGCATGAAGGAGAGCAGGGTGAGCGGGAAATAATGCAGTCCAGCTCCGTCCCCGGCGATCATCAGGAGGTTGTGGGTGATCGCGCACGCAGCGCCGACCACAAGGTACCGCGCCGGCCGCCGCCACACCAGCATGGGGGTCACGCCCGCACGAGCGTGGCGAGATTGTTTCGCCACGGGCCGATGCGCAGTTCGCCCGCAATTTGCTGCCGGCCGAAGGTGGCGACGAGCCGATCGCGAAGCTCTTGCCGGGTCATGTACCGGACGCGATCCCCGGTAAGCCAACGATCCGACAAATAGCACAGCCAGTGGATCGGGGTTGCGGTTCGTTCCCACTCCTTGAAAACGAAGCTGCCCCCCGGCGCCAGCGCCTGCCGAATTGCCGCGAGCAGCTCGGCATGCATGCTGGCCGGCACGTGGTGGAGCACGTCGGACAGGATGACCAGGTCATATTGGCCGGGCCGCGCGGCCGCCAGCTCCTGAACCGTCTGGCGTACGAAGCTCACGCGGTCGGTCGGCCCGTCGTAAAGGCGGCCCAGGCGCGGCGAGATGTCGATGCCGGTGATCTTTGCCTCGGGATAGAGCCTCGCCAGCCGCTCCGTGACCGCGCCCTCGCCACAGCCTACCTCAAGGATGTTCGAGGCATCCGGCACCCAAAGGTTGAGCGCTTCAGCAAAGCGATCGAGATTGATGTAGATGGCGCGATAGGCGTTGCTGATCTGCCGCTCATGCGGGCCGAACAGGCGCCGGACCATTGGGCCGACCGGCATCACAGACCTCCCGCGAGGCGCGCCCAGACGCGCGGCCACGCGCGCTCCAGGATCCGCGAGTCCCGCAGGTACCTCCTGAGGCCGGCGGGCCCCAGCGCGAGCACGCGCAGGATCGCGGGGACCAATCCATTGAGCTTGCCCCCGGCTGCGGCGGCGAGCGCACAATTGATCATGATCGACGCATTCGAGGCGGGCGCCACGCGCGCGGCCGCGGCGCCGAGCTGCGGCAGGTGCCGCTCCAGCACCACCTGCATCTGCCGCTCGAAATCGCGCCCGTCATGGCTGCCGGCGACGGTGAGCGAGGAGCCGTGGACGCGGAAAGCCGCGGTCACGGCGCGGTGATGGCGAACGCGGCCGCGCCTCGCCAGCTTCAGCCACAAGTCCCAGTCGGCCGTGTACCAGAGCGTCTCGTCGAGACCGCCGCAGGCGAGAAAAGCATCCTTGCGCATCAGCGGCGCAGGCACGCCGACGAAATTCTGCACGAGCAGCCGTTCGAGCAGCAGGCCCTGCTCGACCAACCCGTCCATCCCCAGCGGGCAGCGCCACGTGCCGCGGCGGCGGCCAGCCGCATCGATGATCGCGCTTGGAGCAAGGTGCAGCACCGCCTCCGGATCCTCGGCGATCCACGCGCGCAGCGAGCGCGCCCGCCTGGGGAGCCACAAATCGTCCTGATGCAGCCAGCACAGGTGATCGGCGCGCGCCGCGGCGGCCGCGGCATTGGTCTTGGCGTGCCACATGCCGTTCTCGCCGGCGTCAATCGTGCGGATGGCGAGCCGGTCCTCGAAGGAGCGGACGAGGTCCATGCTGGCGCTGTCCGGGCTGCTGTCGAGGACCAGCACTTCGATGCCCTCGTCCGTCTCGCCGGCAAGGGACTGGAGTGCCGCACCGATCCACCGTTCGCCACGATGGACGGGCATGATCACGCTCAGCCAAGGTGGCGCTGGATCGGCAGGCGCCCTCATGCCGACCGAGCCGCAATCGGCAGCGGCGGCACGACAGGAGGTGCAAGCGCATCGTCGCTGCCCGTCGTCGGGGCGAGGAAACGTGCCTCATTGCCGCCGATCACCGACAGCAGGAAGCCGCCGAAGATGTTCTGGAAGCCAAGCGTCAGCAGCAGCGTGCCGCCGCTGGCCGGCAGGACGCTGTGGACCGGCGCGAACCCGCGTGCCGTCCAGGAGAGGGAGACGCCCACCAGCACCGCCAGCCCGGCGGCGGCGAGTGCGAAGCCCGAGATGAGCATCGTCTCGAGCGACATGAAGCGTGCCAGGCCCGCGGTGCCGCGCCCGCGTGGCCGGTAGCCTTCCCGGACACCGTAGAGGTGCGCAGCCAGGCCGAGAATCATCGCCTGATGGCTGAGCGCCGCCGTCGCACAGGCGGCGATCACCCAGTAATTGCCGAAAAAGGGCTGAAGCGCCGGGACCAGGGCCTGCAGGATGGCCATTCCGAGGATCAATGCGGCCACCGCCATGCCGGCGGCCGCGGGCGCGGCGAACACCGAGATCGGGCTCAGCATGAACAAATAGCGCAGGTGCCGCCAGCCGTCCCGCCAGGGCCGCAGGTGCGGCGCGCGATCGCGCAGGTCAGGCGAGAGCGTCGCCGGCACTTCCGCGATGCGGCGCTTCTGAAGCGCCGCCTTGATGACCATCTCGCTCGCGAACTCCATGCCGGTGCCGCTGAGCCGCATTTGCTGGAACGCTTCCTTGCGCACGGCCCGCAGCCCGCAATGGGCGTCGCTGATGCCTGCCCGGAACATGATGTTCAGAAGCCCGGTGAGCACCGGATTGCCGATGTAGCGGTTCTTCCAGGGCATCGCCCCGGCCTGGATCCCGCCCTTGAAGCGGGAGCCCATGCAAAGGTCGGCGCCGGCGAGCAACTCGCCCACCATGGCAACCGATTCGCGGAAGTCGTACGACCCGTCGGCATCGCCCATGACGATGAAGCGCCCGCGCGCCGCGTGACCGCCGGCGATGAGCGCGGCGCCATAGCCCCGCACCGGTACCGGGTGCACGCGCGCGCCGTTGGAGATGGCGATTTCCTGGCTGCCGTCGGTGCTGCCGTTGTCGGCGATCAGAATCTCGCCCGACAGGCCATAGCTTTGCTCGATCATGGCCAGGGCCTCGCGCGCATTGGCGATGCAGGCAGCGAGGCACTGCGCCTCGTTGAGGCATGGCATTACGACGGTGACATCCACCAGGGGAATTGCGGTGGCGGAATTGAACTGGCCGAAAGTTTCAACGCTCACCATTCTCTCCTGCGAGATGAGTGAGCGGTTGCTACCGCGGATGTCTTACCAAGCCGTTATTCAATTTTGTTCATCTATGGGCGCCGAACAGGGTCCGCGGCAGCGCACGAGGCGACCCGGGTTCGTGCTCGAGCGTGGTGATTGGCACGGCGACGCGCTCGCGTATCGGAGCCGAGTGGCTGGTGACCCCTACGGGAATCGAACCCGTGTTTCAGCCGTGAAAGGGCCGCGTCCTAACCGCTAGACGAAGGGGCCTTGGCACAGGCGGGAGCCGGTTAGGCGAGCCGCCGCACAGGGTCAAGCGACGGCCGCGTCCTCGAGGTGCATCTCGGCGGCATTGCCGCCGTTCCACTCGTCGCGCCGGATGGTGCCGGCCAGCCACCATTTTTTGTCGCCGGGCGAGGCGAGCAGGCTCTGGCCGAGGTCCGTGGCGGCGCTTCGAAAGGCGATCCACTTGAAGCTCCTGCCGTCGTCTCCGCAGGCGAGGCCGCGGACATGGCCGTCGCCGACGATGCCCGTCTTGAGAAGCCGCGCGGGCCCGGCGGCGACCCGCGGCGCCGGCCATCCCGCGCCGTACGGCCCGGCCGAGTCCAGAGCGTCGCAAAGCGCACCGGCCACTCCGCCGGGCGCGAGCAAGGCGTCCAGCAACAGCGCCCGGCCGTCGCGGGCACGCTCGACGTCCGCGGCAAGCCGCTCGTGCAGGAAGGCGCGCAGCGGCTCGAACCCGCCGGGCGGGAGCGTGAGCCCCGCCGCCATGGCATGACCGCCACCGGCGATCAGCAGGCCGCTGTCCTTTGCGGCGAGGATCGCGGCGCCGAGATCGACGCCGCTGATGGATCGGCCCGAGCCCTTGCCCGTGCCGTCCTCGCACTCGGCGATGACGATGGCGGGTCGGCCGAAGCGCTCCTTGAGGCGGCCGGCGACGATGCCGATCACGCCCTGGTGCCAGCCGGCGCCCATCACCATCACCACCGGCGCATCGGCCTGGCCTTCCGCCTGCGCGCCTGCCTGCTCGCTGACCAAGGTCTCGATCGCGCGCCGCTCCTCGTTGAGGCGGTCGAGCTCGGCGGCGATCGCGCGCGCCTCCTCGGGATCGGTGGAGGTCAGCAGGCGAACGCCGAGGTCCGACTTGCCGACGCGGCCGCCGGCGTTGATCCTCGGCCCGAGCGCGAAGCCGAGGTCGCGGCAGGACGGCGGCTTGACCAGACGCGCGGCCTCGGCGAGCGCCGAAAGGCCGAGATTGCCGCGCGCCGCCATGACCTTGAGGCCCTGGGTGACGAAGGCGCGATTGAGCGACTTGAGGCGCGCAACGTCGGCGACGGTGCCGAGCGCGACGAGATCGAGCAGGTCGAGCAGCCGCGGCTCCGGCCGGTCCGCGAAGAAGCCGCGGCCGCGCAGGTCCCGCACCAGCGCGACGCCGAGCAGGAAGGCCATGCCGACGGCGGCTAGGTGGCCGTGCGCGGCGCCGTCCTCGCCCTCGTCGAGGCGGTTCGGATTGATCAGGGCATGAGCGACGGGCAGCAGGCTCGCGCATTGATGGTGGTCGACGACAACGACGTCGAGCTCGGCGGCCCTGGCCTGCTCGAGCGCCTCGAAAGCCTGGGCACCGCAGTCGACGCACACCGCCAGGGTGGCGCCGCGCGCCTTGAGCTCGACCAGCGCCTTGCCGGACGGGCCATAGCCTTCCATCAGCCGGTCGGGGATGTAGACGCTGGCATCGCTTCCGAGCTGCCGAAGCAGCAGCACCAGCAGCGCCGCGCTGGTCGCGCCGTCGACGTCATAGTCGCCGAAGATGGCGATGGCTTCGGCCCGTTCGACCGCATCGGCGAGCCGCTTTGCTCCCTTGTCCATGTCCTGGAAGCAGGAAGGATCGGGCAGGAAGTCGCGCAGCCTGGGCTCGCGGTGGCGGGCGAGGTCGGCGCGGTCGACGCCCCGCGCAAGCAGCAGCTCGTCGACCAGCTTGTCGGCGGTAAGGCCGTCTTCCGCGGCGCCCGAGCGGCGCCAGCGCCACGGCTGCCCGCTCACCGACCGCTCGACCCCCAGTGCAAACCCCATGATGTCAGACTAGCAGCTCGCGGCGCAGCGCGCGCGCGGTTTCGCGCGGCAAGGCCGGAATCATGTGGGCGGAAAATCCGCTGCCGCCGGCCACCCCGAGATAAAGGCTGGCGGTGCCGAAGCGGCGGCTGACGAAGCTTTCGCTGATGTCGCTGCTCTGGATCCGCGCCAGCGGCAGGATCACCAGCCGGCGGCGCCACCAGCCGCTCGAGATGAGCAGGCGGTCGCCGTCCAGCGCGTAGCGGGTTCGGCGCCAGGCGAGCCAGCGACCGGCGACGAGCAGGGCAAGCGCCAGCGCGAGGGCGAGACCGACCCAGGGTTCCACCAGCATCTGCACCGCCGCCGCCAGCAGCAGCGGCGACCAGGCGATGGCGAACAGCAGGACATAAGCGCGGGACACGCCGTGCCAGGCGACACGATCGCCAAGCGGCCGCCAGCCGAGCTCCGCAAGGATCGCCGCGACTTCCGCGTCGGTGGCGAGCGGGGCAACGACATGATCGCCGCCGCCGCCCTCGTCGCGCGCGAGGCTCTGCAGCTTGAGCTCGCGCCAGCCCAGGCGGTCGCGCAACGGGCCGCTGCCGATGATCGCCGCCTGGACCCGCTTCACTCCCAAAGTGACGTCGGTGCGGGTGATGAGCCCGCGCCGGCGGCGCAGCCCCGTCGCCGTTCGCTCCACCCGGAAGCCGTAATCGCGCAGCACGGTCCTGACGATGCCGGTGCCAAGGCCGATCAGCACCAGCAGGACCAGCCCGGCGAATGCTGCCGCGGCGGCATTGGCCGCAACGAGCTGGGCGATCGGGTCGGCGCGGTGCAGAGTAGTGAGCCAGAATTGCCGGCTCAGCGGGTCGAAGCCGATGACATCGCCCACGGTCTGCGAGAGGCCGGCGAGCGCGCCGAAGACGGCGAGCGAGAAGTTGAACAGGCCGGCGAGCAGCAGCCGTCGCCCGTCCATCGCAAAGACGGGCGGGCGCTCGGCAGCGGCTTCCTGCTCCTCGGCCGGCAGCTCGGCGGCGGAGCGATGCGCGCGGACCAGCTGCCGGAGCGCCTCGGCGCGGTCGAGCGAGATGGCCTGCAGCACCCCGTCCTCGGCGCCGGCGCCGGCCGAGCCGCCGGTCTCGAACTTCACGCTGGCGATGCCCAGCAGCCGGGCGACCGGCCCCTGGCGAATGTCGACGTCCTGCACCCGATCGAAGGGGATCGAGCGGTGAGTGCGGCTGAGGATGCCGCTGTCGATGCGGATTTCCCGCGCGCCGACCCGATATTCGAAGCGCTGCCAGTACAGCAGCAGCCCGATGACGATCAGCACCAGCAGCAATGCGGCGCCGATGAGCGCGGTGCCCAGCCGGCCGGTCGCTGCCAGGTAGGCGAGGGCCGCATAGCCGCCAGCCATTCCGCGCAGGCTGCCGCCGAGCCCGCTCAGCAGGAAGAAGGGGTGCAGCCGTTCCGCGGGCCCCGGGCCGGCCGCATCGTCCATCAGGCGAAGTCCGTGCGCACGTGCTCGCGGATGGTGTCGCGGATCTCGGCGGCGCGGTCGGGCGCCAGCCCCGGAACGGTGACGGTGCTGTTGTGGGTGCCGGCGGTGTGGACGACGAGGCTGGCGGTGCCGAACATCTTGTCGAGCGGGCCGCGAGTGACGTCGATATGCTGGACGCGCACGAACGGCACGATGGTGTCGGTGTGGAACAGCCAGCCGCGCACCACGCGAAGCAGGCGCCCGTCGATCGCGTAGCGCAGGCGGCGCCAGACGCGCTCCGGCGCTATGGTCAGCGAGATCAGAGCGAGCAGCGGCACGGCGACGCTGGGCAAGCCGGACCAGAGCGTGTCGGTGAGCGCCTCGTCGAGCACCAGGGCGGCGATGACCAACGGCGTCCACAGGACCAGCAGCCGCAAGCGGAGCACGTGCTTGTACCCGCGCTCGACGGGCAGCAGGGGCGCGCCCTCGACTGCTCCCGATTCAACTGTCATAGCTGCATAATACAGCCTAATCGAAGCGTCGCAACCAGCCTCAGTCCGCCCAGCGGTGATGTTCGGCGCTGACCCGGCGCACGGTGCCCGAGCTTGCGCGCATGACGATGCTCTCAGTGGTCACGCACTGCTTCCTGCGGTGCACGCCGCGAAGCAGGGAGCCGTCGGTGACACCCGTGGCCGCGAAGATGCAGTCTCCCTTGGCCATGTCCTCGAGCGCGTAGACGCGATCGAGGTCGTCGATGCCCCAGCGGCGGGCGCGGCCGACCTCGTCGTCGTTGCGGAACAGCAGGCGGCCCTGGATTTGACCCCCGACGCAGCGCAAGGCCGCGGCCGCCAGCACACCTTCAGGCGCTCCGCCCGAACCCATGTAGACGTCGACGCCGGTGCTCGGGTCCGTGACCGCGATCACGCCGGCGACATCGCCGTCTGGGATCAGCCGGATTCCGCAGCCGAGGCCGCGAAGCTCCGCAATCAGGGCCTCGTGGCGCGGCCGGTCGAGCACGCACGCCACGATCTCCGACGGGTCGACCCCCCTGGCGGCGGCGATCGCCCGGACGTTGTCGGCAGGCGCGCGGTCAAGGTCGATGGTGCCGGCCGGCACGCCGGGCCCGACGGCGAGCTTTTCCATGTAGACGTCGGGTGCATTGAGGAGGCCCCCCTGCTCGGCAATGGCGAGCACGGCGAGCGCGTTGGGGCCTGCCTTGGCGGTGATGGTGGTGCCTTCAAGCGGGTCGAGCGCGATGTCGATCCTGGGGCCGCTGCCCTGCGCCGAGCCCACCTTTTCGCCGATGAACAGCATCGGCGCCTCGTCGCGCTCGCCCTCGCCGATCACCACCGTGCCATCCATCGGCAGCTCGTTGAGCGCCGCCCGCATCGCCTCGACGGCGGCGAAATCGGCGGCTTTCTCGTCGCCCCGGCCAATGAGCTTCGACGCGGCTATGGCGGCTGCCTCGGTCACCCGCACCATTTCCAGCACGAGCACGCGGTCGAGGACGGACGAGGCGACTGGCCCGGTGCGGTTCATGAGATTGGCGGCTCCTGATGGTGTGTTCGCCGCCGATAGGAAAGGCGGCGAGGCTTGTCGAGGCGGCGCGGCCGCTGCTGATCAGTCGCGATCCTCTTCGTGATCGAGAAGCTCGTTGCGGATGCGTACCGAGCGCGAAGCGATCCGCGTCTCGACCAGGAAAATGGAGAAGCCGGCGCCGATCGCGACCATGGAGGCGATGAACAGCAGAGCAATCGCGGTGCCGAAATGGGCGTTCGTCAGTCCCGCCGCGAACAGCAGCACGACGACGGCGCAGATCAGCACCGCCGACAGCACCGACGAGAAGATCGCCCAGTTGACGATGCCGATGCGGCGATCGAGCACCCGCAGCTCGCCCTGGAGCCGGTCGTGCTCGCGGCCGCGGGCGGCGAGCAGCCGCGGCTCGATGCCGCGCGCGCGGTCGACGATCCGCGCCAGCCGCGACGCGCAGACGTTGAGGAAGGCGCCGACGCCGGCGAGCAGGAAGACCGGCGCCACCGCGAGCTGGATGACTTGCGCAACCGTGGTGACGGCCGTTTCCGGGCTGCTCAGACCGGGATACATCAGTGGTGCGCGGACTCGGCGACGCTGCGCTCGCAGCTGGCGATCTCCAGCATCAACAGGCCGGTCGTTACCAGGCTCAGCGCCACGATCCACGAGAATGTGGCGACGATGGCGGGGGTCGGGCCGAACAGCAGGATCACGATCGTCGCCAGCGACAAGCCGACGAGGAGGATGATCCCGAGCAGGAAGTCGGTGGCGGCGGCGATCAGCGTCCAGCGCCGCACCGACCCGTCGGTGCGCTGGCTGGCGACCGCCAGAGCGATGCTCCTGAGCACCAGCCAGGCGATGATGATGTTGACGGTCGGGATGAAGCGCGCCTGCTGGTCGATGACGAACAGCAGGCCGGCAGCCGCGGTGATCCCGCCGGCTGCCATGGCAAGGATGCGGGTCTCGCGGCGAAGCGACCCCGCGACCAGCTCGATGAGGCCGGCGGCGAGCAGCAGCACCCCGATGACATCGGACGAAATGCCGTCCTCGGCCGGAAGCAAGGCGGCCCCGGCACTCAGCAGGATGATGGCGATGCCGGCAACAAAGGTGCCGCGGGCGCGGACCCGGCTGGGACTGCGCGCTGCCATGCTGTCTGAAGCGGTCACTGGCGTCATCCCAATGGCGTTGCAGTGTCGTTTCGACTAGCCAACCAAAACTGACGGCTCGGGTTCCCTGTCGTGGTCAGGCGAGCATCTTCTTCACACCGCGGGCAGCCTGGCGCAAGCGCTGCTCGTTCTCGACCAAAGCGATGCGGACGAAGCCCTCGCCTTCCTCGCCGAAGCCGACACCGGGGGCGACCGCGACATGCGCTTCGGTCAGCAGGCGCTTGGCGAACTCCATGCTGCCGAGCTTGTGGAAGCGCTCCGGGATCGGCGCCCAGGCGAACATGCTCGCCTGCGGCACGGGGATGCTCCAACCGGCGCGCGCGAAGCTTTCCACCAGAACGTCGCGGCGCTTGCGGTAGAGCGCGCGATTGGCCTCTACGATGTCCTGCGGGCCGTTGAGCGCGGCGCAGGCGGCGGCCTGGACGGGCGTGAACGCCCCATAGTCGAGGTAGGACTTCACCCGCGCCAGCGCCTCGACCAGGCGGGCGTTGCCGACCGCGAACCCGATCCGCCAGCCGGCCATCGAATAGGTCTTGGACATGGAGGTGAACTCGACCGCCACTTCCTTGGCGCCGTCGATCTGGAGGATGGAGGGCGTCGGCTCGTCGCCGAAGTAGATTTCGGCATAGGCCAGGTCCGAGATGATGATGAGGTCATGCTCGCGAGCGAAGTCGACGAGGCGCTGGTAGAAGGCGAGGTCGGCGACGTAAGCGGTCGGATTGGAGGGATAGCCGATCACCAGCACCTTGGGCCGCGGGACGGTGTAGCGCATCGCCAGGCGAAGCCGCTCGAAGAAGTCGTCGCCCGGCGCGGCGGGAATCGAGCGGATCGCGGCGCCGGCGATGATGAAGCCGAAGCTGTGGATCGGATAGGAGGGGTTGGGCGCGAGCACCACGTCGCCGGGCGCGGTGATCGCCTGGGCGAGGTTGGCGAGACCTTCCTTCGATCCCAAGGTGACGATCACTTCCCGGTCGGGATCGAGGGTGACGCCGAAGCGGCGCTGGTAATAAGCGGCCTGTGCCTTGCGCAGGCCCGGTATGCCGCGGCTGGCGCTGTAGCGGTGGGCATTGGGCTTGGCGGCCACTTCGGCGAGCTTGTCGATGACGTGGCGCGGCGGGGCGCCGTCGGGATTGCCCATGCCAAGGTCGACGATGTCGTCTCCCCGCGCCCGGGCCGCGGCCTTCATCGCGTTCACTTCGGCGAACACATAGGGCGGGAGGCGGCGGATGCGGTAGAAGTCCAGGTCCATGCCGGGGCCATGGCGTCGATCCGGCAGTGCGGCAAGCTTCAGTCGCGATAGGCGGGCAGGGACCAGCCGCGGCGGATCGCCAGGCCGCGCAGGAGGAAGCCGGCTGCCGCGGCGACGGCTGCGGCGACCGCCGCGGGAACGCCCAGGACGCTGAGCACGACGAACAGCCCCGCCGCCAGCGCGGCAGCAGTCACGTAGAGCTCCGGCCGCATCAGGATCGACGGTTCGCCGGCGAGCAGATCGCGGATGATGCCGCCGGCGCAGGCAGTCAGCACCCCCATGCCCAGCGCCGGCACCGGCGCGACTCCATAGCCCAGCGCCTTGGCGGCGCCGTAGGTCGCATAGGCCGCCAGCCCCGCAGCATCGAACCAGAGCATCGCCCGGCCGGAGAACCAGCGGCGGCTGGCGAGCCAGACGACAGTCGCCGCGGCGATGCAGATCAGCAGGGTCGCATTGGTGTGGACCCAGAACACCGGCGCGCCGATCAGCAGGTCGCGCAGCGTACCCCCGCCGACGCCGGTCGCCACCGCGAAAAATATGAAGGTGACCAGCGTCTGCCGCTTCTCGGCGGCGAGCAATGCACCGGACACGGCGAACACCGCGATTCCAAAATAATCGAGCAGCTCGAGCGCTGCGGGGATGGGGTTGGCGGGCTCCACCCCTCCGTCCTTGCGGGGAGCACGGCGGGGAAGCAATCCGGCGGCACGGTCGAATGCTTCGTTTTGCCCTCCAAGGCGTTTAGGTGAGGCGCATGACAGAGGACACCAAAACGGCCGGCCAGGGCCTGCTCAGCCTCGAGGACTGGCAGCACTGGACCTTGATCATGGGCCGCGCCCAGCAGATGCTGATGGAAGCCTGGGCGGACGGCGTCAAAAGCGGCAATCCGGCAGGGGCGCAGCCGCCCTCCTGGGGCGCCTTCCCGCCGGCCTTCTTCCCGCAATCGCCGGGTGAGGCGCCGCAGGCCGCCGCGGCCAACCCGATGGCGTTGATGGCGGCGGGCGCCGAGGCCTGGGCCAAGGGGCTGGAAACCTGGGGCCGGATGGTCGGCCTCGATCCCGCCGCGCAGAAGGACGCGCGCGACCGTCGTTTCGCGGCCCCGGAATGGCGCGAGAACCCGGTTTTCGATGCTATCCGCCAGACCTATCTGGCGCTTGCCGAAAAGATGCTCGGCTCGGTCGAGCAGATCGACGGCCTCGACGCCGATACGCGCAGCAAGCTGAAGTTCGCGGTCAGGAACTTCGTCGATGCGATGAGCCCATCGAACTTCGCACTGACCAACCCGGAAGTGCTCAAGCGAACGATTGAGACCCGCGGCGAGAATTTGCTCAAGGGCCTTGCCAACATGCTCAAGGACATCGCCGCCGGGCAGATGACGCAGAGCAAGCCCGGCGCGTTCGAGGTCGGCAGGAACCTTGCGACCACGCCGGGCAAGGTGATCAAGGAGACGCCGCTCTACCAGCTGATCCACTACACGCCGACCACCGAGCAGGTGCTCGAGACCCCGCTGGTGATCTTCCCACCGTGGATCAACCGCTTCTACATCCTCGACCTCACCCCTGAGAAAAGCTTTGTGAAGTGGTGCGTCGACCAGGGCATTTCCCTGTTCATGGTCAGCTGGAAGTCGGCCGATGAGAGCCTCGCCGACGCCAGCCTCGACGATTATGTGCTGAAAGGCCAGATCGACGCGATCGACACCATCCGCGATTTGCTGGGGGTCAAGGCGGTGCACACGATCGGCTATTGCGTCGCCGGGACGACGCTCGCCTCGACGCTCGCTTACCTCCACGCCAGGGGCGAGCAGGACAAGGTCAAGTCGGCGACCTTCTTCACCGCCCAGGTGGATTTCTCCGAGGCCGGCGACCTCAAACTGTTCCTCGGCGACGAGACCATGGGGCTGCTTCAGCAGCTCACGGCCGAGAACGGCTTCCTCGACGGCCGCTACATGGCCGCGACCTTCAACCTGCTGCGCGGCCGCGACCTCATCTGGAACTATGTCGTCAACAATTACCTGCTGGGCGAGGAGCCGCCGCCATTCGACCTGCTGCACTGGAACAGCGACACGACGAACCTGCCCGCGGGCTGGCATCGCAACTATCTCGAGACGCTCTACAAGGGGAACAAGCTGGTCGAGTGCGGCGGGATCAGCATCGCCGGGACGCCGATCGATCTCAGCAAAGTGAAGACCCCGACCTATATCCAGGCCGGCCGCGAGGACCATATCGCCCCGCCGCAGAGCGTCTGGAAAATGATGGACCACTTCAGTGGCGAGAAGAGATTCGTGCTCGCCGGCTCTGGCCACATCGCGGGCGTCGTCAACCCGCCGGCCGCGGGCAAGTACCAGTACTGGGTCAACGAACAGCCGTGCGGGACGCTCGCCTCGTTCATCGAGGGCGCGCGCGAGCACAAGGGCAGCTGGTGGCCCGACTGGCTCGAGTGGCTCAAGAAGCAGGCGCCCAAGACGGTGAAGGCGACCGGAGCGCGGGTGCCCGGCAAGGGCAAGCTCAAGGCGATCGAGGATGCGCCGGGGCGCTACGTGAAGGCGCGCTGACCGCTGCGTCACCCTGAGTTCAGGGCTTCCCGCCGTCGCCGCCAATAGCCGTCACCCTGAACTTGGTTGAGGGTCCATTTTTTCACCCCGCGGTGCAGTCTCGAGGATGGGTGCTGAAACGAGTTCAGCATGACGGGGAGGGTCAGCACTTCTCATACTTCCAGTTGCGCTTCTTGCCCTGGCTCAGCCATTCGATTGCGGTCGCAATGCGTTTGGCGCGGGTCCCGTCGCGCTTCGCTTCCGCAATCCAGTCGGCATATTCGCGGCGGCAGCTGGGCGGGAAACCGTCGAGCGTCGCTTTGGCCGTTTCGTTCTGCGCGAGAGCGGCGGCGAAATCGGGGTGGATTTCGGCCGCAGGTTTGGGCTCATGCTTCGCCTTGCGCGGCGAAGGCTGAGAGCGCGACAGCTCCGCCGCCTGACGGATGAGCCCGTCCAGCTCGTCGTCGGGCGGCAGGTCGCCCAGAGTCCTGAGCTTGCCGAACTGTCCCATCCCCTCGCTGATCGCCTGGCTGCCGCGCAGTTCCTGCCCGCGCCAGAAGTTCAGCGCCGCATGGGCTTTGAAGGCGGCCATCGTCAGGACGATCTTCCCGCCCAGCGTGAAGGCCGGCATGCTCCACTTGAGCGTCTCCTCGGCGCCGGGGACCACGGCGTGAACCCGGTCCCGAACGTGGCTCAGGATCGGCCGCGCGAACGGCGCGGCCCGGCCGACATAATCATCGATGCGCGGGTCGCGGATCAGAATATGCCTCCTCCGAGCGAGAGCCGGACGATGCCGATCAGGATCACGAACAGGTTGAGGTTGCGACCGGTCCTGCTGCGCGAGGCCATGCCGACGGCAGCGCCGATCACCGCCAAGGGGATGATCAGCCAATTGGCCCAGCCAAGCAGCGGCAGGAAGGCGATGACCGCGAACAGCAGCGCGACCGCGCCGATCACCAGAGAAACGAGATTGAGCATGGCAGCGTCCCTGCAGTTGAGGCGCGCAACTTAGCAGCTAGTGCGCCGTGTCCACAGGGGCGATGTGGGCGAGAACGCGGCCGCCGCAGCGGATCGTCACGGCGCCGACCGACGGCGGCACCGGCCATTCGAACCGGACATCGTGGGTGACCAGCGCCTGCGTTGCCGGGCCGGAAGGAGCGATCGGGCGGAGCTCGGCCGCGACCTGCACGGGATGGCTTTCCATAACCCGGACGTCGCCCCAGGCGAAGCTCCAGCCCCCCGTCGGCACCGTTACCTTGCCGGTCACGATCAGCGTCGGCCGGCTCATCGGCCCGGGCATGGCATTGACCCAGGCCGCCCAGGCCTGTGACGCGATCACCGGACAGGTCCGGCTTGCGCCTTGTGGAGGCGAGGGCATCCAGTCCGGCGGCGGCGTGGCGGCGCTGCAACCGGCGAGCAGCGCGGCGGCGGCAGGGACGAGCATTCTGGTCATGGCTGGGGATTGTTGCGCAGGCGACATGTACCGACGCTTACTCGGGAGGCGGGGGCGGTGCCGCGCGCGGGGCCCGCGCCAAAGCGACGACATAGAGGATCAGCGCCGTCCAGATCGCGCCGAACGCGATCCCGTGGGCGCGGGTGAACGGCTCTCCATATACTCCGACCGCGAGCAGGAACTGCAGCGTCGGGGCAAGGAATTGCAGCATTCCCAGTGTCGAGTAGGGCAGCCTGCGCGCGGCCGCCGTGAACAGCAGCAGCGGAGTCGTCGAGACTATTCCGGCGAGTATCAGCAGTCCGCTCTGGCTCAGATCGCTGCCGAAGCTCGGCTCGCCGGCGGCTGCGCTCCACGC
The DNA here is from genome assembly GCA_035540875.1 of Sphingomicrobium sp. Lineage (GTDB taxonomy): Bacteria > Pseudomonadota > Alphaproteobacteria > Sphingomonadales > Sphingomonadaceae > Sphingomicrobium. The sequence goes on from DATLFV010000049.1 coordinate 20,847, forward strand.
CAGCCAGGCGAGCGCCAGCGGCAGGATGAGGCTCGTCTCGATGGTCAGCCCGGCTAGCGAGTCGACCGAAGCGATCTTGCGCAGTAGCCCGTAGGTGGCGAAGCTGAAGCAAAGGGTCAGGCTGATCCACAATTGCTCGCGGGCACCGCCGAGCAAGGCCGAGATGCCGGCCGCGGCGATCGCCACCGCCGCCCACTGCAGCCACGACAGGCGCTCCTTGAGGATGAACCGGCCGAGCACGACGTTGGCGAGCGGATTGAGGTAATAGCCCAGGCTGCCCGCAAGGATGTGGCCGCTGGTCACGGCATAGACGTAAAGCAGCCAGTTGACCGCGATCAGCACCGTGGTGGTGAGCAGGAGCAGCAGGGTGCGGCGGTCACGAATCGCGGCCCGCACCTCCGCAGTCCTGCGAGTGAGCAGCAGCAAGGCAAACAGGAACGGGATCGACCAAAGCACGCGATGGGCGACGATGCTGATCGCCGGCACGGTTGCGATCGCCTTGAAGTAGATGGGCAAGACGCCCCACAGGCCGTAGGCGGCGATACCGGCGGCATAGCCGCGGCGGCTGTCGTCGGAAGCCGCAGCCGCCGCTCGCGGGGATCGTGCGTTCATTTGGGGGCGCGCGTAGCGGTGGTTCGCGCCAAGTCAAAGCTCGTGATGAACGGCGCCTTGGTTGAATCCTGCGCCCCGGCCTGTCACTGGACCTTGTCGGGCAAAGGGCTCCAAGGAAATCGGGCGTGACAGCGGTGGCCGGGATGCGAAGCAAGCTTGGATGGGTGGCGCTTGCCGCGCTCGCCGCCGGCTGCACCGCTACGGACAAGAAGCCCCCGCGCCCGCAGCCCCGAGTGGTCGTGGAGGAGCCGACCAGGGCCGAGATCTGGAAACAGGTCGCCACCGAGGAGGATGAGGACCGGATCGATCGGCTCGGCCTCGCCTGGCAGTCGGCGCTCGACGAAGCACGCCGGAGCCATGCGGCGGACATCCGCCGCGAGGGCGAGCTGCTGCAGCCCCGCGCCGCCCTGCCGCGGCCGGCGCCGACCCCGGGCAGCTATAACTGCCGCATGATCAGGCTCGGCCGCACCACGCCGCGCGGGCCGGTGTTCGAGCGCTTCAAGCCGTTTTTCTGCTATGTCGAGGTCGAGGACGAGCTTTTGACCATCGTCAAGCAGACCGGCAGCCAGCGCCCGGCCGGCCGTTTGTGGGAGGACGACCAGGCGGATCGGCTGGTGTTCCTGGGCAGCCTGGCGCTCGGCAACGAGCAGCAGCCGCTCGCTTATGGTGACGATCCCAGGCGTGACATGGCCGGGGTGTTCGAGCGCATCGCGCCGTTCCGCTGGCGGCTGGTGATTCCCTTCCCGAAGTCGGGATCGAAGCTCGACGTGTTCGAGCTGACTCCGGTGGCGCAGCAGCCGCGATGAGCGGCGCCGGGTTGCTCGCCGACCCGGCCGAAGTGCGCGCGCACCTCGTGGCGGCGGCGGCGGCAGGGGAAGCAATAACGTATTCGGAGCTGCTGGCCCGCCTCGGCCACGAGTTCACTCGGCCCAAGATGCGCGCCCTGTGCAAGGTGCTCGGCGCCATTGACGAGGAGGCGGCGGAGCGCGGCGAGCCGGAGCTTGCAGTGCTGGTGGTGCGGCAGTCGGACGGATTGCCTGGGCAGGGCTGGTGGGTGGCGGGCGGTGCCGAGGCGCACGGCTACGAGGGCCAGTGGGAAGGGCCGGGGGCGAAGCGGCTGGTCGACCGGCTGCAGCGCGAGGCGTTCGACTATTGGAAAGCGCTCGGCTAAGCGCCCGGCCGATGGACCAGGCGCAGGCGCGAACCTTCACGGTCAAGGAGGAGGATGACGGGATCCGGCTCGACCGCTGGTTCAAGCGGCACTTGCCCGAGATCAGCTTCAACATCGTCTCGCGCTGGGCTCGGACCGGGCAGCTGCGCCTCGACGGCAAGCGCGCGGCGCCGGGCGACCGTGTGGAGGCCGGCCAGCAGATCCGCGTGCCGCCGCCCGAAGCGGCGCGGGCGCGCAGCGAGCGGCCGCAGCGCCAGCGCGAGCCGCTGAGCGCCGAGGAAGCCGAGTTGGTCCGCGACATGGTGATCCACAGGGACCCCGACGCCTTCGTGCTCGCCAAACCGCCGGGGCTGGCCACCCAGGGCGGGACCAAGACGCATCAGCATCTCGACCGGCTGCTCGACGGCCTTGCCGACGACGAGGGTGCGCGGCCCAAGCTGGTGCATCGGCTCGACAAGGACACGTCGGGCGCGCTGCTGGTCGCGCGCACCGCCCGCGCTGCCGGGTTTTTCGCCAAGGCCTTCGCCAGCCGAACCGCGCGCAAGGTCTATTGGGCGCTGGTCGTCGGCGTGCCGTCGCCCGACGACGGGATGATCGACTTGCCGCTCGCCAAGCAGCCGGGGACCGGCGGCGAGAAGATGCACGTCGACGAGGAGAGCGGGCTGGCGGCGCGGACGCTCTACCGGACCGTCGATCGCGCGGGCAACCGCGCCGCCTGGATCGAGCTTCAGCCGCTCACGGGCCGGACCCACCAGCTGCGCGCGCATCTGGCGGCGATCGGCCACCCGATCGTCGGTGATGCCAAATATGGCGGCGCCGAGGCGTTCCTGACCGGCGGGATCAGCCGCAAGATGCATCTTCATGCGCGCCGCATCCGGATCGATTCGCCGGGCGGCGGCGTGATCGACGTCAGCGCCGATCTGCCGGCACATTTTTCGGAAAGCCTGGCGACGCTCGGCTTCGATCCCCTCGCGGGGGATAACCTGCCGCTCGACCGGCCCGACCCGGCCGCCAGCCGCGAGGTCAAGGAACGCCGTGCCGCCGCCGCGGCCAAGTCGCGGCGCCGCGAGCGGCGCGGCGAGCGGCGTTCGCGGGGCGGCGAGCCCAGGCCGAAGGGAAGCAGGCGCTGAACCGGCTGGCGATCTTCGACTGCGACGGGACCTTGGTGGACAGCGGCGCGACCATCTTCAGCGCGCTCGCCGAGACCCTCGAGCAGCACGGAATGGCGGTGCCGCCGCCCGCCGTCTGCCGCCGCGTCATCGGACTCAGCCTGGTGGAGGCGATGGCGGGCCTGGTGCCCGGCGCAGGCACGGCAGACCATGAGCGGCTGGCGGACAGCTACAAGGCCAATTTCGTCCGCGCTCGCGCCGAGGGCAGGGTCACGGAGCCCTTGTTCGACGGCGTGCTCGACCTGCTCGACGCGCTCGAGGCGGACGGCTGGCTGCTGGCGGTCGCGACCGGCAAGTCGGACCGCGGGCTTCGCCACTGCCTGGAAAGCCACGGCATTCACGCGCGCTTCGTCTCGCTCCAGACTGCCGACCGGCACCCGTCCAAGCCGCACCCGGCAATGGCGCTGCAGGCGATTGCCGAAGCCGGCGCAACCCCCGAAACCAGCTTCGTGGTCGGCGACACCAGCTTCGACATGGCGATGGCCGTGGCCGCCGGGACGACCGGGATCGGCGCGGCCTGGGGCTATCACGAGGTGGAGGAACTGCTCGGCGCGGGAGCGGCGGGAGTCGCGGAAACGCCGGCCGGAGTGCTCGAGCTGGTGGCGGCGCTGAAGGAGCCGGCATGATGGTTGACGAAGCGACATGGAAGCGGCGCTTCGCAATGCTGATGCTGGCGCGCTTTGCCGGTCTCGCCGTGTTTCTGCTCGGGGTCGCCGTCACCTACAGCGACCTGCTGCGCGAGGGCGGCTGGCCGCAGCTCGGTGCGATCATCATCATTGCCGGGCTGATCGATGCGTTGTTCGCGCCCAGGCTGCTCAAGAAGATGTGGGAGCGGCAGTGAAGAGGTTCTGGACTTCGGTCTCGCTGGCCGAGGAGGAGAATGGCTGGGGCGTGCGGCTCGACGGCCGGGCGGTGCGCACGCCGGCGCGGGCCCCGCTTGCCGTTCCCACGCCGGCGCTAGCCGAGGCGATCGCCGCCGAGTGGGCGGGCGTGGAGGACAAGGTCGATCCCCGCGCCATGCCGCTGACCGGGCTTGCCAATGCGGCGCTCGACAGGGTGGCGCCCGACCGCCATGCATTTGCCGCAAGCCTCACCCGCTACGCAGAGGCGGACCTTGCCTGCTACCGCGCCGAGGGACCCGCCGGGCTGGTCGAGCGGCAGGCGACGGAGTGGGACTTTCTGCTCGGCTGGGCGCGGCGGCGCTTCGACGTGGATTTCGCAATCACCGCCGGAGTGGTGCACGTCGACCAGCCGGAGGCGACGGTTCGCCGGCTTGCCGCCGCCGTCGCGGCGCTCGACCCGTTCCGCCTCGCTGGCCTTTCGCCGCTGGTCACGATCGGCGGCTCGCTGGTCGCGGCGCTGGCGGTGCTGGAGGACGCGATGTTGCCGGAGGCGGCATGGGCGGCGGTCAGCCTGGATGAGCGCTGGCAGCTCGAGCAATGGGGCGCCGACGCCGAGGCGCAGCTGGCGCTGGACAATCGCCGGCGCGACTTCCTCGCGGCAGCCCGCTTCCTGTCGCTGCTCGACTAGGCCCCGGCCGACACCAGGTCGCGGACGAACGGCACCAGGCCGATCTGGCGCTGGCGCTTGAGCCGCTCGGCGGCGACGATTGCGCGCACCTCCTGAAGGCAGGCGTCGGTGTCGCGGTTGACCAGCACATAATCATATTCGGGCCAGTGGCTGATTTCGGCGCCCGCGCGCGCCATGCGGTCGCGGATCACCGGCTCGGCATCAGTCCCGCGGCTGCGCAACCGGCGCTCGAGCTCGGCCATCGAGGGCGGCAGGATGAAGATGGTGACGAGGTCCTCGCCCATCGCCGCGGCGAGCTGCTGCGTGCCCTGCCAGTCGATGTCGAACAAAATGTCGCGGCCGGCCTTGAGCGCCGCCTTCACCGGCGCCTTGGGGGTGCCGTAGCGAAAGTTGAACACCGGCGCCCACTCGACGAACTCGCCCTCGGCGATCATCCGGTCGAACTCGGCGTCGTCCACGAAGTGATAATCGACGTCGTCGCTTTCGCCCGCGCGCATCGGCCGGGTGGTGGCGGAGATCGACATGGTGATCTCCGGGTCGGCGGCGAGCAACATCCGGCTGATCGTCGACTTGCCGGCGCCCGAGGGGGAGGAGAGGACGATCAGCAGCCCGCGGCGGCGGCGGGTCGGCTGCTGGTCTGACAAGTCCATCGGCCGCTCTTGATTGGGTGAGCCGACCCCGTCAAGCGGTGGAATGTTGCAGTGCACAAGAAAACTCTTGAAATGGTGCAGCGCAATGCATATTGTGCAGTGCAACAGAGGAGATGAATCATGGTTGATCAGAACCAGTCCAAGGCCGCCGCCGACGCCCCCGCCAAGGTTGCGGAGACCGTCGCCAACACGGCCGAGAAGCTCGCCAACGAGAGCGCCAAGACTGCCAAGCGCACCCGCGCCGCGACCGCCCGCCGGGCCAAGCGCGAACAGGCCGCGCAGCCGGCCGCCCGCAAGACCCGCGCGGCCAGCCCGCGCCGCAACAGCCGCAACGCCGCCAAGGTCGCGGCTGCGACCCAGGAAAGGATCGAAGACGTGACCTTCAACGGAAACAACATGTTCGCCGGCTTCGCCGGCACCCCGGCGTTCGCGCCGTTCCAGTCGCTGTTCGCCAATGCCGGCGACCGCGGCCAGCAGGCGGTTCGCCGCTCGCAGCAGCTCGCCGAGCAGTTCGCCGACCTCACCCGCGGCAACGTCGAGGCGATCGTCGAGGCCAGCCGCGTTGCCGCCGAGGGTGCCCGCACCATCGGCCAGGACGTGGTTGCCAGCGGCCGTGACAGCGTCGAGCAGGCGGCGGACGCGATCCGCACCCTCGCCGAAGCCAAGTCGCCGACCGAGTTCGTGCAGCTCCAGAGCGAGATTGCCCGCAACTCGTTCGACCGCATGGTCGCCGAGAGCTCGCGCCTGACCGAGACCATGGTCAAGCTCGCCGGCGAGGCGATCCAGCCGCTGTCGAACCGCGCTTCGGCCAATGCCGAGCGCATCAACACCTTCGTTGCCTGACCCTCTCCCCTCCTAGTTCAGGCAACGCACCGGCGGCCGCTCCTCCCCGAGCGGCCGCCTTTTTTTGCGCCGCATCCGCCGCTCTGCCGCTTGCGGGTGCTCCGGCCCTTGCCATATCAGGGGCGCAGCATGAGTTGGCGTCCGATTTTCATGGCGATCAAGCCGGGGCAAGGCGACGAGGACGTGGAGACGGGCGTCGCCACGCGCACCCGGCCGCGCACCAAGAAGCCGTCCAACTACAAGGTGCTGATGCTCAACGACGATTATACGCCGATGGAATTCGTCGTGCTCGTCCTGCAGCGCTTCTTCTCGATGGGCATCGAGGACGCGACCCGGGTCATGCTCCAGGTCCACCAGCAGGGCGTCGCCGTGTGCGGCGTGTTCACGTACGAGGTCGCTGAGACGAAGGTCAGCCAGGTTATCGACTTCGCCCGCGAGAACCAGCACCCGCTGCAGTGCACGCTGGAAAAGGCGTGACGCGACAAACTGGCGTCACCCCAGCGAAGGCTGGGGTCTCATGGGGATGAGGCACAAGCCGGCTCGCCGTCCTGTCCTGAGGTCCCAGCTTCCGCTGGGATGACGATTTGCACGAACCGGACCACCCGCTAAAGCGCCGCGATGGACAGTATCTGGATTGAAGGGGGCCGCCGGCTCGAGGGCAAGATCCCGATCAGCGGCGCCAAGAATGCCGCCTTGACCCTGCTTCCCTGCGCGCTGCTGACCGAGGACCGGCTGACGCTTGCCAACTTGCCGCGGCTGGCGGACGTCGACAGCTTCGGCCATTTGCTGAACCAGCTCGGCGTCTCGACCATGGTCGAGGGCGTGAAGAAGGGCGAGTTCGGCCGCCGCATGACGCTGCAGGCGAGCGACATTGCCTCGACCGTCGCCCCCTATGACATGGTCCGCAAGATGCGCGCCTCGGTGTTGGTGCTGGGGCCGATGCTGGCGCGGGCAGGCGAGGCGACGGTGTCGCTTCCGGGCGGCTGCGCGATCGGCGATCGGCCCATCGACCTGCACCTGCAGGCGCTGGAATGCCTGGGCGCGGAGATCGAGCTGACTGCCGGCTATGTGAAGGCGAGCGCGCCCGGCGGGCGGCTGAAGGGCGGCGAGTACAGCTTTCCGGTGGTGTCGGTCGGCGCGACCGAGAATGCCGTAATGGCGGCGGTCCTCGCCCGCGGCCGCTCCGAACTGTTCAATGCCGCGCGCGAGCCGGAGATCGTCGACCTGTGCAACCTGCTGGTGGCGATGGGCGCGAAGATCGACGGCATCGGCTCTTCGCATCTCACCATCGACGGGGTCGATGCGCTCCACGGCTGCACCTACTCGGTGATGCCCGACCGGATCGAGGCGGGCAGCTATGCCTGCGCGGCGGGGATCACCGGCGGCTCGCTCGACCTCATCGGCGCCCGCCCCGACGAGATGCGCGCGACCCTGAATGCGCTCGCACAATGCGGGCTGATGCTCGAGTTCCACGATCAGGGCATCCGCGTCAGCGCCGACGGCAAGCTCAAGCCGCTGGCGCTGTCGACCGCGCCCTTCCCGGGCTTTGCCACCGACATGCAGGCGCAGTTCATGGCAATGCTGTGCCTGGCCGGCGGCGAGAGCTTCCTCGAGGAGACGATCTTCGAGAACCGCTACATGCACGTGCCCGAGCTTCGGCGGATGGGTGCCCAGATCGACATCCACGGCCGCTCGGCCGTGGTCCACGGGGTCGAGCGGCTGACCGGCGCCGCAGTCATGGCAACCGACCTGCGCGCCTCGATGAGCCTGGTCCTCGCCGGCTTGTGCGCGGAAGGGGAGACCGAGGTGCTGCGGGTCTATCACCTCGACCGCGGCTACGAACGGCTCGAGGAAAAATTGTCAGCGGTCGGCGCCCGCATCGAGCGCCGCTCGGCCGGCTAGTCGACGGCGGTCAGCTGGCGGCGGCCGCCGAGCTTGTGAACCCGGCCGTGCTTCATCACGAAGCCGACATTTTCCAGCAGCCGGACGTTGCCGAGCGGATCGCCCTGCACCGCGATGATGTCGGCGTCCTTGCCCGCCTCGATCGTGCCGATTTGCTGTGAGCGGCCAAGCAGATCGGCGGCGTTGACCGTGGCCGACTTGATGGCCTCCATCGGGCTCATGCCGTTCTTGACCATCAAGGCGAACTCCTGGGCATTGTCGCCATGGCGCGACACGCCGCTGTCGGTGCCGAAGGCGATCTTCACGCCCGAGCGGATGGCGCGGGCGAAGCTCTGCTCGGCATTGCCGGAGGCAAGTCGGGCCTTTTCGAACTGCGCCGGGGTCAGCGCGCCGCGCTGCCCGTCGGCAACCGCGGCGGCGGGGGCGAGCAGGGTCGGCACGTAATAGGCGCCGGTCTGGCGATAGAGGCGGAAGGTCTCCTCGTTGGTGAAGGTGCCGTGCTCGATCGAATCGACGCCCGCGCGCAGCGCCGCATTGATCCCGTCGACGCCGTGGGCATGGGCGGCGACCTTGCGCCCGAAGGTCTTGGCGGTGGCGACGACCGCGCGAATCTCGTCGTCCATCATCTGCTGGTTGAGCCCGCCGGCGACGTTCGAGAGCACGCCCCCGGTGGCGGCGATCTTGATCACCTCGGCGCCGAGCCCGATCTGATCGCGCACCGCGCGGCGGCAGTCCTCGGGGCCGTTGCAGGTGTTGATCATGCGCTCGCCCTCGACATGGTAGAGGTCGCGGTTGAGGCCATTGCGCGGATCGCCATGGCCGCCGGTGACCGAGACGCTGCGGCCGGCGGCGACAATGCTGGGCCCGGCGAACATGCCCTGGTCGATCGCATCGCGCAGCGAGAAGATCAGGCGCGGGTCATTGCCGAGGTCGCGAACGGTGGTGAAGCCGGCAAGCAAGGTGCGGCGGGCGTTGACCTGCGCGCCATAGGCCTCGTCCTCATAGTCGCGGATCGTCGCCTGGAGGCGCGCCTGCAGGCGGTCGTCGAGACCGCGCAGGTGGACGTGCATGTCGATCAAGCCGGGCATCACCGTGCTGGTGCGAAGGTCGATGACCTCGGCTCCCGGCACGCTGACGAAGCCTGGCCGCACCTCCGTGATCTTCCGCCCGCGCACGACGACGCTGGCATTGCGCAGCGGCGGCCTGCCGGGCTCGGCGATCAAGGTGCCGGCATGGATGACGGAGACGCTTTCCGCCTGCGGCGCCGGCGCTGCTGCGGGCTGGGCAGCGGCGGGGGCGGAGAGGAGCAGAGCGGTCGATGCAAGCAGGATCATCGTCTTCATGGCGGCCAGCGGTCCCTGAGCTTGAGGTTCGCCGCCAGCAAAGCCGCTGCGCGCGGCGAACACAAGCGCTTACAGGCTGTCGATCGCGTGCAGCGTCAGTCCGACGAGGCCGCCGACGAGCGTGCCGTTGATGCGAATGTACTGGAGATCGCGCCCGACAGCGCTTTCGAGCCGGGCGGTGATGGTCCGGGCGTCCCACCCGCGGATGGTGTCGCTGACCAGCTTGACGATCGACGTGCCGTAGCTCGAAGCCATTCCGGCGACCGCTCGGCGCGCGAACTGATTGATCGCGGCGCGGATCCGGGGGTCGCTTTCCAGCGTCGTCCCGGCCGAGCGCAACACCTCGCCGAGCTTGCCGGCCATGGCTGCGTCCGGGTTGCGCGCGGCACGGATGATGGCCTCTCGCGACTTCTGCCACAAGGCGTCCAGCCACAGGCTGACGGAGCGGTTGGCGAGCAGCTCGTCCTTCATCGCTTCGACCCTGGCACGCGTGTCGGCATTGGTCTGAAGATCGTTGGCAAGCTGCGCCAGCGCCTCCTCGACCTTGACCCGAACCGGATGTGCCGGATCGGTGGACATTTCCACCGTGAGCTTGCGAAGCCCGTCGACGATGGCGTCCGCCAGCTTGGCGTCGAGGCCGGCGAGCTTCAGGACCCAGTTGGCGCGATTGTGCACCATCTCGCGGATCATCGTCTCATTGGCCTCGAGCGCGCGCGCCATCCAGCGGATCCCCGCCTCCAGCATCGGCACGTGGCGGTCCTCGTTGATCGAGGAAGCCAGCGCCGCGCCCAGCAAGGGCGAGACTTCCATGGCCCTGAGCCGCGCCGACACGGCGCCCTTGACGATGCCGCCCAGCCTTTCGTCGTCGAGCCCCTCGAACACGTCGGCGATGAGCCGCGATGCGCCGTGGCGGATGCGCGTGCCCTCGTCGGCCGGTGTGCTGAGGAAACGGCCGGCGGCGGCGGCGATGTCGATGTTGCGCATCCTGCGCGCGACCACCGAGGCAACCAGGAAATTCTCGCGGATGAAGGATGCCAGCGCGTTGCCGATCCGGTCCTTGTTCCTTGGAATGATTGCGGTGTGCGGGATCGGCAGCCCGAGCGGGTGGCGGAACAAGGCGGTGACCGCAAACCAGTCGGCAAGCCCGCCGACCATCGCGGCTTCCGCGAACGCCTTCACCCAGGCAAGGCCGGGATAGTCATGCTCGAGCGCGCGGGCGGTGAAGAACACGGCCGCCATCACCACCAGCAGGCCGGTGGCGGCCGCCTTCATCCCGGCAGCGCCGGGCTGCGAAAAGTTGAGGCGGGCGACGGCGCGTGAGCTCATCAGCCCGCCTTAGCGGCCCCGAAGCGCGAAATCACTCCGCGGGGACCGGCTCCGGATCGCGGGTCGCGGCATCGCCGACGAACTTGTGGAACTTGCGCGCAATCCACTGCTCGACGTCGATGGCGATCGAGAAATAGGCCGGCACCAGCAGCAAAGTCAGCATGGTCGAGAAAATCAGGCCACCGATCACCGTTACGCCCATCGGTGCGCGCCAGCTCGAGTCACCGTGCAGCGACAGAGCGATCGGCAGCATGCCCGCGACCATTGCCACCGTGGTCATGACGATCGGCTGGGCCCGCTTGTGCCCGGCTTCGTAGATCGCCTCGTCCTTGGCCATGCCATGGTCCATCATCTCGACCGCGAAATCGACCAGCAGGATCGAGTTCTTGGCGACGATCCCGAACAGCATCAATATGCCGATGAACACCGGCAGCGAGATGGGCATTCCGGCGATGTGCAGCGCAATCGCCGCGCCGAGCGGGGCGAGCAGCAGCGAGCCCATGTTGACGAACGGCGCCAGGAAGCGGCGGTAGAGCAGCACCAGCACCGCGAACACCAGCAGGATTCCGGAGATGACGGCGATGATGAAGCTCTGGATCAGCTCGCCCTGCCACTTCTGGTCCCCCAGCGTCAGCCGCTGAACGCCTTCCGGCAAGTTCTTGAGGCTCGGCAGTTCGTTGATCTTCTTCCACGCGTCGCCGCTGACCAGGCCGGGAGCGAGGTCGGCGCCGATGGCGATCCGCCGCACCTGGTTGGTGCGCTGCACCGTGACCGGGCCTGAGCCGAAGCCGATCTCGGCCACCGCCTTCAATGGAACCGAGCCGCCGCGGCTGGTCGGGACAGGCAGGTTCTCGAGCACCGACAAGTCGCGGCGGGCGTTGACGGGCAGGCTGACGATGATCGGCACCTGGCGGTCGGCAAGCGAGAATTTGGCGCTGTTCTGGTCGATGTCGCCGATGGTCGCGATGCGGATCGTCTGCGACAATGCCGCGGTCGTGACGCCGAGCTCGGCGGCCAGATCGAGCCGCGGCTTGATCAGGATCTCGGGACGGACATTGTCGCCCTGGACGCGCGGCGCGACCAGTTCCGGCAGCTTTTCCATCTCCTCGGAGATCTGGTTAGCGGCAGCCGCCAGCTTCACCGGGTCGTCGCTTCCCAGATAGAGGGTGATCGGTCGGCCGCCGCTGCCCGGGCCGCCGCCGCCCTGGCTCATGAAATTGACCCGGGCGTCGCTGATCTGGGCGAGCTTGGGCGTGATCTCGCGCTCGATCTCGAAGCTCTTCTTCTCGCGATCCGGCTTGTACCGGACGTTGATGAAGGAGGCCGAGGTGTAGACGCGCTGGAAAACGTGGGCGACATCGGGATGCTCTTCGATCAGCTTGGTTGCCTGCGCGGCCACGTCCCGCGTCTGCGCGAGCGTCGACCCTGGCGGCATGCCAATCCGGACCGTGGAATTGTTGACGTTCTGCTCGGGCTGGAAGGTCATCGACAGAGTCGCGAACAAGACACCGGTCAGGACCAGCGAGGCGATGCCCCCCAGCACTGCGACCCAGCGGTGCCG
>DATLFV010000050.1:0-3938 GCA_035540875.1 Sphingomicrobium sp.
CAGGTGCTTTCCGACCCCAACGTCCGCTCGGTGCTCGATGCCATCCCCGGCGCCGAGCTCGAGACCTTCTCCGTCATGAAAGGCGCCTGATATGCCGAGCCTCGAAGAGATCATGCAGATGGCCCAGAACGTCCAGGCCGACATGGTCGTGAAGCTGGCGGGCGAGCTCGATGCTGCCGCTGGCGTCGAGGCGCTGCACCAGCGCGGTGAAATCGGCGGGCAGGCTGGCGAGCGGCGCATCGGGGCGGACCTGCGGCTTGCCGGCGGCCACGACAGCGGCATCGCCACCGCTCAGCCGCGCCACCAGGCTTGCCGGATCGGGAAGGTCGGCGGCATGGATCAGGCGCAGCAGGCCCATGGTCGCCGCCTCCTGCGGGTCCGGCGCGACCGCGACGTCGGTAAGCGCTTTCAGCAGCATCTGCCACAAGCGGTGGATCGCGCCCCACGACAGCTTGGCGGCAAGCTCGGCGGCCGCAGCGCGTTGCTCGTCGGATTCCGAGGGATCCGGCGCTGCTCCGGCCTTGACGCGGGTGGCGCCGTGAAGCTCCTCCATCAGCCCGCGCAGCAACGCCGCCGGGTCGATGCCGAGCGCGTTCGCCTCGTCCATCTCGGCGAGCGCCGCGGCGGCGTCGCCGGCAAGCACCAGGCCGAGCAGCCGCCGGATCCGGCCGCGGTCGGCGAGCCCGAGCATGTCGCGCACTTGCGCTGCCGTGACCGCGCCGGCGCCATGGGCGATCGCCTGGTCGAGGATCGACAGCCCGTCGCGTGCCGAGCCCTCGGCGGCCTTGGCGATCAGGCCCAAGGCTTCCGGCTGCACCTCCACGCCCTCGGCGCGGGCGACCTCGCCGAAGTGGCCGGCGAGCTTGTCGGCCGGGATGCGCCGGAGGTCGAAGCGCTGGCAGCGCGACAGCACCGTGACCGGCACCTTGTTGACCTCGGTGGTCGCGAACAGGAACTTCACGTGTTCAGGCGGCTCCTCAAGTGTCTTGAGCAAGGCGTTGAAAGCGCTCTTGGAGAGCATGTGGACTTCGTCGATGATGTAGATCTTGAAGCGGGCGCTGACCGACGCGTAGCGGACCGCGTCGATGATCTCGCGAACGTCGTCGATGCCGGTGTGCGAGGCCGCGTCCATCTCGATCACGTCGATGTGCCGGCCCTCGGCAATGGCGCGGCAGGGCTCGCAGACGTTGCATGGGTCGATGGTGGGCCCGCCCTGGCCGTCGGGGCCGACGCAGTTGAGCGCCTTGGCGACCAGCCGCGCCGTCGATGTCTTGCCGACCCCGCGGACGCCGGTGAGCAGGAAGGCGTGGGCGATGCGCCCCCGCCTGATGGCGTTGGCGAGCGTCTGGACCATCGCGTCCTGGCCGATCAGCTCGGAAAAGGTCTGCGGCCGGTACTTGCGGGCGAGCACCCGGTAGGCCGGGGCCGGGCCGGCAGGCGCGGGCACCTCCGGCAGGTCGAGGCCGAGGCCCGGTGATTCGTCTTGCGTCATTGCTCTTGGTTTAGGGGGTGCGCCCTGCCCTGTCATGCCAGCGCAGGCTGGCATCCAAGCGGCAGTTCCAAGTCATGCGGCGTCTGGACCCCAGCCTTGGCTGGGGTGACTGCCTGAAGGGCACCAGTGGGAGCCGGAACGACCCGAAGCGAAATCGTTGTGGCTGCTTCCTTCCGGACCTGACCAGGTTGGCGACAGCTCCGTCCGCCCGACTCCCGGCGCGCATATGGGTGATTGCGCAGATTCCCGCAAGCCGGGGGCTAGCGGTCGAGCCAGTTGCGGGCGCCGGGCGGGATCCTGACGGTCAGAGTCGGCAGGTCCTCGCTGAGCAGGATCTGGCAGGCGAGCCGCGATGTGCGCGAGACATGAGCGGCAATGTCGAGCAGGTCGTCCTCTTCCTCGCTGGCGGCGGGCAGGCGCTCGAAATCGGGCGCATCGACGATGACGTGGCAGGTCGAGCAGGCCATGGCGCCCTCGCACGATCCCTCGAGCGGCTGCCCGGAGCGCCAGGCGAGATCAAGCAGCCGCTCGCCCGGCCTGGCTTCCACCTCGGTTACCGTGCCGTCGGCCGCGACGAAGCGCACCAGGGTCAAGCGGCGAGATCCTGCTGGGCGCGGGCGGTGGCCGCGATCCGCCGGCAGGCGTCGACCAGCTCCTCCTCGCGCGTGTAGCGGCCGAAGCCGAGGCGGATCGAGCCTCGCGCCTGCGCGTCGCTGAGGCCGATCGCGCGCAGCACATGGCTCGGCCGTCCCGAGCCGCTGGCGCAGGCCGAGCCGAGCGAAAAGGCGATGTCCCGCAGATCGGCCAGCAGCCGCGCCGCGTCGAGCCCGTCGCGGCGGAGGTTGAGGTTGCCGCGGTAGCGCTGTTCGCTGCTGCCGTTGAGGGTCCAGCCCGGCCCGAGCGCCTCGAGCGCGGCGCTCCACAGCTGCTCGACATGCTGGCGGTCGGCGTCGCGGCGCTCCGCGGCCAGTTTCGCCGCGGCGCCGAAGCCGGCGCACAGCATCGGCGACAATGTGCCCGAACGCAGCCCCCGCTCCTGCCCCCCGCCGTGAACCAGCGGCGCCACCTGCGTGCCTTCCCGCACCCAAAGCGCGCCTATCCCCTTGGGGCCGTGGATCTTGTGCGCCGAGACTGCGACAAGGTCGCAGCCGTCCGGAATCGCCACTCGGCCAAGCCCCTGGACGGCGTCGCACAGCATCAGCGCACCGGCGCCCCGCGCCAGCCGCGCCAGTTCGGCGACAGGCTGCAATACGCCGATCTCGTTGTTGACCAGCATCGCTGCGACCAGCGCGGTATCGGCGTCGATCGCGAGCCGCGCCGCTTCGATGTCGACGATCCCGTCCCGCCCGACCGGCAGCCGCACCACATCAACGCCCTGGTCCTGCAGCCACTCGGCCGTATCGAGCACCGCCGCATGTTCGGTGGCGACGGTGACCAGTTTGCGCCGGGTGGACCGCTCGAACGTCCCCTTGATCGCCAGGTTGATCGCCTCGGTGGCGCTGCCGGTGAAGATGCTGGTGTCGCCGGGGAGGCCGATTGCCCGGTCGACGGCCGCGCGCGCCACCGCGATCGTCGCCGCCGCCTCGCGGCCCCAGCGGCTGGGGCTGTGCGGGTTGGCGAACTTGTCGAGCCAAGGCGTCATCGCCGCGACCACCTCCGGCGCCAGCGGCGTCGTCGCCTGATAGTCGAGATAGATCATGCCGCCCGCGCACCCGAGCGCGCGGCGATGCGGCGCCACTCGGCCAGGAAACGATCGATCGCCGCCTCGTCCGTGTCCGGACCGAAGCTGACGCGGATCGTGGATGAGGCGATCTCGCTGGGAACCCCCATCGCTTCGAGCACCCTGCTCGGCTTCATGCTCCCCGACGAGCAGGCGCTTCCGGCCGACACGGCGATGCCGGCAAGATCGAGCTGGACGAGCTGGCTGGCACTGGCGACGCCGGGCAGCGCAACGGCGCCGATCGCTGCCGAGCGCGCGACTTCGCCGGCGATCAGCACTCCGCCGGCCTCGGCCAGCCCGCGCTCCAGGCGCTCGCGCAACTGCGCCAGACGCGGCATCGCCTGGACGAACGCCCGTGCCTCGAGCGCCGCCGCCATGCCCGCCACTGCCGGCAGATTTTCCGTGCCGCGCCGATAGCCCCGCTCCTGCCCGCCGCTTGGCCGCAGCGTCGCGAGGTCGCGGACCAGAAGCGCGCCAACGCCGGGCGGGCTGCCGAACTTGTGCCCGGAAACGGCGATGAAGTCGGCGTCGGGCAGCGGCAGCTTGCCGGCGCTCTGCGCGCAGTCGACCAGCAGCAGCGAGCCGGCGGCTGCCACCTGCTCGGCGATCTTGCCGATCGGCTGGATGACGCCCGTCTCATTGTTGACGTGCTGCACCGCGATCAGGGCCCGGTCGCCATGCAGCGCGACCTCAAGGGCTGTCTCGTCGATCAGCCCGCCGGGCGCG
>DATLFV010000051.1:0-14660 GCA_035540875.1 Sphingomicrobium sp.
CCTGAAGACGCATCTCCGCAGGCATCGAGCCTGCGGCGATGCGCACCCACCCCCAACCCCTCCCTTGAAAGGGAGGGGAAAGCAGCTAGCGTCCAGGCATGATCGCCCGCCTCACCGGAACGCTTGCCGAAACCAGCGCCGAGGGCGCGGTGATCGACGTCGCCGGCGTCGGCTATCAGCTGCTCGCCAGCAGCCGCACGCTCGACGCGCTCGGTCCCGTCGGCAGCGAGGTGCTGCTGCTCACCGAGCTGCAGGTGCGCGAGGACGGCTGGACCCTGTTCGCCTTCGGCTCGCCGGCCGAGCGCGCCAGCTTCCGCGCGCTGACCAGCGTCCAGGGCGTCGGCGGCCGCCTTGCCCTCGCCATCCTCTCCGTTCTCTCGCCCGACGATCTCGCCCGCGCCGTCTCCCAAGGCGACAAGGCGATGATCGGCCGCGCCAGCGGCGTCGGGCCCAAGCTCGCCCAGCGCATCGCCAACGAGCTCGCCGGCAAGCTCGGCAGCCCGGCATTGGCCGGCGCCACCGGCGCGCCCGCGCCCCCCGCCGGAGCCGGCGCCGATGCGCTCAGCGCGCTCGCCAACCTCGGCTTCAAGCCGGCCGAGGCCAGCGCGGCCGTCAACGCCGCTCTTGACGAGCTTGGTCCCGAAGCCGGCCTCGACGCTTTGGTCCGGCTGGCTCTGCGCAAGGCTGCCAAGTAGGATGCGGACGTGCTGAAGCAGCTCTCGACCACGATCGTGCCGCCCACGGTCCAGGCCATCGAACTGATCGGCGTGGCGATCATCGCGGTCGGGGCGGCCGTCACCTTGGTCCTGTTCCTGGTGCGGCTGGTGCGCGGCGGAGATTGGGGCAAGGCGGTCGCCAGCTTCCGGGCGGAGCTCGGCCGAGCGATCCTCATGGGCCTGGAATTCCTCGTCGCCGCCGACATCATCAACACCGTTGTGGTCGATCTCACCCTCGAGAATGTTGCCTCTCTGGCTGTGATCGTCCTCATCCGGACGCTCCTGAGCTTCAGCCTCGAAGCCGAGATCGACGGCCGCTGGCCGTGGCAGCGGGAACAGCAGCGCCGGCAGCAACAGGCCAGATGACCACCCGCACCGCCTCCTGCCGCTGCGGCCAGCTCCGCGCCACCGCCAGTGGCGAGCCGGTGCGCGTCTCGGCCTGCCACTGCCTGGTCTGCCAGCAGCGCACCGGCTCCGCCTTTTCGGTGCAGGCGCGCTGGCCGGCGGCGCAGGTCAGCGTCGAGGGCCGCTCGACAAGCTGGACCCGGACGGCCGACAGCGGCCTCACCGCCACCTATCATTTCTGCCCCGACTGCGGCTCGACCGTGCACTACATGACGCAGCACATGCCCGACCTCGTGGCGATCCCAGTCGGCGCCTTCGCCGATCCGGCCTTCCCGCCGCCGCGCTTCTCGGTGTGGGAGCGGCGCAAGCATCCCTGGGTCGAGATCCTTGGCGACGACGTCGAGCATTCCCGATAAGCCTGTCCTACAGCCCTGCGAATGTGCAACATGGACCATATGATCGGACGAGGCGGCGTCGGCGGGGTGCGGACAAGCGGACACCCTCCCCTTAAAGTCACGAGAACGGTCGTGTTCTACGGGACATTAGGGACCGTAAGCGGGGGACGACGCGCATGAGCGCCAGCGATCCCGCCCGCATCACCACGCCCGAGCGCACGTCCGAGGATGCCGACGCGGCGCTTCGCCCCAAGAGCCTCGACGAGTTCGTCGGCCAGCAGGGCGCGCGCGAGAACCTGCGCGTCTTCGTCAATGCCGCGAAAAGCCGCGGCGAGCCGCTCGACCATGTCCTGTTCTTCGGCCCGCCGGGGCTCGGCAAGACCACCCTTGCCGGCATCCTCGCCCGCGAAATGGGGGTCGGCTTCCGCGCCACCTCCGGCCCGGTGATCGCCAAGTCGGGCGACCTTGCCGCCTTGCTCACCAACCTCGAGGACGGCGACGTCCTCTTCATCGACGAGATCCACCGGCTCAATCCCGCCGTCGAGGAAGTGCTCTACCCGGCGATGGAGGACCGCGCGCTCGACCTGATGATCGGCGAGGGCCCGTCGGCGCGCTCGGTCCGCATTGACCTGCCGCGCTTCACTTTGGTCGGCGCGACCACCCGCCAGGGGCTGCTGACCACGCCGCTGCGCGACCGCTTCGGCATCCCGGTCCGGCTCAACTTCTACACGGTCGCGGAGCTCGAGCAGGTGGTTCGCCGCGCCGCGCGGCTGCTCGGCGCCCCGACCACGGGCGAAGGCGAGCATGAGATCGCCCGCCGCAGCCGCGGCACCCCGCGCATCGCCGGCCGGCTGCTGCGCCGGGTGCGCGACTTCGCCCATGCCGCGGGCGCGAGCAGCATCGATGCCGCGGTCGCCGACCGCGCCTTGTCGCGGCTCGAGATCGACGCGCTTGGCCTCGACGCCATGGACCGCCGCTACCTGACGATGATCGCCGATCTCTACGGCGGCGGCCCGGTCGGCGTCGAGACGCTGGCCGCCGGCCTCAGCGAGCCGCGTGACACCATCGAGGACGTGATCGAGCCCTACCTCATTCAGCTTGGCCTCATCGCGCGGACCGCACGGGGGCGCTGCCTCAACGGCCGCGGCTGGACCCATCTCGGGCTGACCCCGCCGGCCGGAAGCCAGGCCGGACTGTTCGACCAGGGAGCCGCCTCGAAGTGATCTCCAAGTTCCTGCGTCATGCTGAACTGGTTTCAGCATCCATCCTCGCGCTTGCTCTCCCGGCGGCGGCACAGGCGCAGCCGGCCCCGCCGCCGCGCGCACCCGATTACGCGAACGCGTCCGACTGGCTGTGCCTGCCCGGGCGCCAGGACATCTGCTCGACGCCGCTGCCGACCACCGCGCTCAACCCCAGCGGCTATGGCTCGACCGGCCTCAGCACCGTCGCCGCCAACCCGGCGCTCGACTGCTTCTACGTCTATCCGACGGTGTCCGGCGATCGCGGTTTCAACAGCGATCTCGTCCCCGACGGCTCGGAGCGCGGCGCCGCCCAAAGTCAGTTCGCGCGCTTCGCGAGCGTCTGCCGCACCTTTGCGCCGATGTACCGGCAGATGACTACCGCCGCGATCGCCGCCGCCGCCACCGGCGCCGACCTCGAACCGGCGCGAAGCATCGCCTACCGCGACGTCGCCGCTGCCTTCCGCAACTATCTCGCCACCCGCAGCGGCAATCGGCCGTTCGTGCTGATCGGCCACAGCCAGGGCAGCTGGCACCTGCAGCGGCTGATCGCGGAGGAGATCGAGGGCAAGTCCATCGCGCGGCGCATGCGCCTCGCGATCATCCCGGGCTTCAACGTGCTGGTGCCGCAGGGCCGGCTGGTCGGCGGCACCTTCAAGTCGACGCCCCTGTGCAGCGCGCCCGGCCAGACGGGCTGCGTGATCAGCTATGTCAGCTACCGCGAGCGCAACTTGCCCCCCGAAGGCGCCTTGTTCGGCTTTGCGCCGCCCGGCATGACCGTCGGCTGCGTCAACCCGGCGCGGCCGGGCAGCACGGCCTGGGAGAAGCTCGACAGCTACTGGTTCGCGCGTTCGTCGGTCGCAGTGCCCGGCGGGCCGGTGATATGGTCCACCCAGGGGCCACCGCCGACTCCGTTCCTGCGCACCGAGGGCCTGGTCTCCGGCCGCTGCGTCAACGACGGGCGGCGGGGCTATCTGTCGATCCGCACCAACGCCAACCCGCGCGATGCCCGCACCGACCGCATCGGCGGCGAGGTGGGCATGCTCGGCTTCTTCCTGCCCGGCTGGGGCATGCACCTGGCCGACATGCCGGCCGCGCAGGGCGACCTGATCCGCGCCGTCGAGGCCGTGGCGCGGCGCGAGCCGGCGCGCCAGCCGTGACCGTGCATCCGCTCGACCAGCCTTATCGCGGCGGCTTCGTCGGGCGCGAGCATCACTTCGCGCTGACCGTCTACTTCGAGGACACCGACACCGCCGGCATCGTTTATTATGCCAATTACCTGAAGTTCATGGAGCGGGCGCGCTCCGACATGATCCGCGCCGCCGGGGTCGACCAGGTCGCCGCCCACCACGAGGGCGAGGGCGCTTATGCCGTCGCCGAATGCCACATCCGCTACTTGCGGCCGGCGCGGCTCGGCGACGATCTCGTCGTCGTCAGCACGGTCGAGGCGGTGCGCGGCGTGTCGGTCCTGATTCATCAGCGAGTCATGCGCGGGCACGAACAACTGACCGATGCCCGCGTCACCGCCGCCTTCCTCACGCCCGACGGCCGGCCAAAGCGCCAGCCGCGTGAGTGGGCGGAGCGGTTCCGGGCGATGAGCGAAGAGGCATGATGCGGTTCTGCTATTTCCTGCTTGCAACCCTGCTGCTCGTTCCCGCCGCCGCGCGCGCGCAGGGCGTGGCGGTGATTGCCGTTCCGCCGCTGGCCATTGCCGAGGCCGCCTTCAATTCCGACCGGGAGATCGCCAGCATCGCCATGCAGATCTCGCAGGTGATCGCGTCCGACCTGCAATCGACCGGCGACGTCCTGCCGCTCGGTCCGGACAAGCTCGAAACCTACACGCTGCCGGAGGCGAGCGCGCCGGCCTTCAGGACGTACCGCGCCCTCGGCGCCAAGGCGGTGCTGACCGGCTTCGTCCAGCGCCGCGCCGATCGCCGCATCACCGTGGGCTGCTATGTCCACGACGTCACCGCCGGCCGCGAGCTCGGCCGAGTCGGCTTCGCGGTCGCGGACACGGAGTGGCGCCGCGCCGCCCACCGCTGCGCCGACCTTGCCTTTTCCAAGGTGACGGGCCGCAGCGCCGCCTTCGACAGCCGCATGGTCTATGTCGCCGAAAGCGGCGCCGGCCCCGCCCGCGTCAAGCGCATCGCGATGATGGACGCCGACGGCTCCAACCATCGCTTCGTCACCGCCGGCGACTCCATCGTTCTCACCCCGCGTTTGTCTCCCGCCGGCGACCAGCTGGCTTATGTCAGCTTTGCCGGCGGTCGCCCGCACGTCCGCCTCGCCGACGTGAGCGGCCAAGGCGACCGGCCGCTGATCCCCGACAACCGGGTCATGAGCTTCGCGCCGCGCTTCTCTCCGGACGGAAGGCGGATCCTGTTCACCGTCGCCAGCAACGGCAACAGCGACATCTATGTCGCCGACGCGTCGGGCGGCGGGGTGCAGCGCCTGACCTTCGCGCCGGGCACCGACACCAACGCCAGCTTCTCGCCGGACAGCCGCAGCATCGTGTTCGAAAGCGACCGCTCGGGCACCCCGCAGCTCTACGTGATGGAGGCGGACGGCAGCGGCGCGCGTCGCATCAGCTTCGGCGGCGCCCGCTACGGCACGCCGGCGTGGAGTCCCGACGGCGAGTGGATCGCCTTCACCCGCACGGGGCCCGAGGGGCTCACGATCGGCATCATCCGCCCGAACGGAAGTGACGAGAAGAGGCTGACCACGGGCCCGCGCGACGAGGGGCCGAGCTGGGGCACCGGCGGCCGGCAAATCCTGTTCCAGCGCTCGGCAACCGGGCGGAACGGCCTGTTCATCGTCGGCATCGACGGCTCGCAGCCGCGCGCCGTGACGACGCCGCTCGGCGGCTCGGACCCCGACTGGTCGATCGAGGGAGCCAGGTGATGCGCCGGACGATCCTGCTTGCACTTGCCGGCATGGCGATGGCCGCCCCCGCGGCCAGTCAGCCGCTTCCGCCGCCGCCGTTCGCCAATCCGCTCGACATGATGCGGGCCGACTTCATGGCGCGCACCGGCGGCGACAAGGTCTATTTCGCCAACGACGGCCACGGCCTTGATGCGGCGGCGCGGGCGACGCTCGCGGCCCAGGCGCGCTGGCTGCTGCTCAACCCGCATGTCCCGGTGCGCATCGAAGGCCATGCCGACGAGCGCGAGAACCGGTCCCGGGCTTTGGCGATCGGCGAGCGCCGGGCGGCGGCCGTCCGCGACTTTCTGGTGCTTCAGGGCGTGCCGGCCGCGCAGATCGCGATCCTCAGCTGGGGCAAGGAGCGCCCCGAGGTCGAGGGCCTCGCGCCGCTGGCGATCGCCCGCAACCGCCGCGCGGTGACCGTGCTGATGCCGCGGGCGCCGTTCTAGGCGGCGTAGCGCTGGGTGACGCCGAGCCAGGCACGCGCCTGGCGCTGCGCCTCGGCGATCTCGCGCGCGCTCATCTCGATCGAGATTTCGGCGCGGCATTGCTGGCCCCGGGTGCAGCCCGACAGCGCCGCCAGGTTGAACCATTTGTGCGCTTCGACGAGGTCGACGGAAACGCCGCCGCGGCCGGTCGAGAAGGTCACTCCGAGCTCGAACAGCGCCTCGACGTCGCCGCGTTCGGCATCGGCAAGGCGGCTGCGGATCAGGAACTCCGCGCCATTCTGGCTGATTGCACCCATGTCATTTCCCCCCCACGCTATGTGCGGAGGACATTGGCGCGCCGAAGCCGAAAAAATGGTTAACGCCGCGGCTACCGCGAATGAAGCTGGTCCGAAGCGACCCGAACATTGTCGATCAGCCGCGTTCCGCCGATCGTGGCCGCGGCGATCAGCCGCATCTCGCCGCGGGCACTCTCCAGCGGCTCGAGGCTTTCCGCGTCGACCAGCGCGACATAGTCGATCGGCGCAAAGCCCGCGTGGGAGAGGGTGCGGCGCGCCTGCTCCAGCGTCTCGTCGATCGCCTCGCCCCCCGCGATTGCCGCCGCTGCCGCCCGCAGCGCCTTTGGCAGCGCCACCGCGCGGCGGCGCTCCTCGTCCGACAGATATGCGTTGCGCGACGACAGCGCCAAGCCGTCGGCGTCCCGCACCGTCGGCACTGCGCCGATGTCGACACCGAGGCCAAGGTCGCTCGCCATCCGCCGGACAACCGCAAGCTGCTGGAAATCCTTCTCACCGAACAAGGCCACATCGGGGCGCACCGCGAGCAGCAGCCGCGCCACCACCGTCGCGACGCCGTCGAAATGGCCGGGCCGCGCCTCGCCTTCCCAGCGCTCGGATACGCCGGCAACGCTGATCCGGGTTGCGAAACCGCGTGGATAGATGTCCTCCACGCCCGGCACCCACAGCAGGTCGCACCCGGCCGCCTCCAGCATGGCGGCGTCGGCCGCTTCCTGGCGCGGGTAACGGTCGAGGTCCTCGCCGGCGCCGAACTGCGCCGGGTTGACGAAGATGGTCGCAGCGACCGCGTCGGCGCGGCGCCGCGCCTCCTCGACCAGGGCCATGTGGCCCGCGTGCAGCGCGCCCATCGTCGGCACCAGCGCCAGCCGGCCCCGCGCGCTCAGCGCCCGGACCGCGCAGGTCAGTTCTTCACTGCCACGAACGATTTGCACCCCGCCCGCCCCTCCGATAACCTCACGGCCGCAGCGCTTTGCGTCCGCCCGGGGGAATTAATCAAGTGAGCCATTTCATCGTCTTCGCCAACGAAAAGGGCGGCACCGGCAAGTCGACCACCGCCGTCCACACCGCGATTGCGCTTGCCGCGAGCGGCCACCGGGTCGCCGCGCTCGACCTCGACAGCCGCCAGCGGACGATGACCCGCTATCTCGAGAACCGCGACGCGACCATGCGCCGGCTCGCGCATGACCTGCCGCAGGCCCGCTACGAAGTGCTCGCCGACCAGAGCGAAGAGGCGCTCCACGCGGCGATCGACGGCCTGACCAGCGACGCCGACGTGATCGTCATCGACACGCCCGGCCGCGACGACCCGGTCGCCCGGGCCGCAATCCTGCGGGCCGACACCCTCGTGACGCCGATGAACGACAGCTTCGTCGACCTCGACCTGATCGGCCAGGTGCATCCGGAAAATTACAAGATCACCAGGCCGAGCTTCTATGCCGAGCTGATCTGGAACAGCCGCACCCAGCGCGCCAAGCAAGTCGGCAAGAGCGTCGACTGGGTGGTGCTGAGGAACCGCCTGCAGCACATCGAAAGCCACAACCTCCGCCGGGTCGGCGCCGCGCTCGACGAGCTTGCCCGGCGCGTGGGCTTCCGAGTCATCCCGGGTCTCGGCGAGCGCGTCATCTACCGCGAGCTGTTCCCCAAGGGCCTGACCCTGCTCGACCTCAAGCAACTCGGCGAAGTCGGCATTGGGCACATCACCGCCCGTCAGGAGCTTCGCGAGATGATCGCCGGCCTCGGCATCCCCACGTCTGACGAGGCCGAGCAGAAGGTCGCCTGAGCGCCGCAGGACGGGTTCAGTCCCGGCGCGGGCGCAGCACTCTTTCCTCGGCGAGGTTGCGCATCGCTATCACCATGGCCGCGACCATGCAGGCGCCGAACAACGCGCCTTCGAGGCCGCCGGTGACGATCTGCGTCGTCCGGCCGAAGCCGCTTTCCCCCAGCAAGGCACCGATCTCGTCCAGCCGCAGCCGGCTGTCGGGGAATTGCCGTGCGAGCAAATCGAGGCTGCCGCCGAACAGCCGCCCTCCCAGCAGCGGGATCGATACGCCGGCCATGCCTCCCGCCAGGGCTGCCGCAGCGGCGGTCCGGCGAAGGGGCACGCGCGGGTCGGAGCGGCTGGCCAGCCAGGCGCCGAGCCCCACGGCCCCGCCCAGCAGCGCCCCCTCGGCAGCGCCGGCGATGTCACCGGGCGAGCGGCCCAGCAAGAGGTTGAAGGCGTCGAGGCCGAGCAGCTTGGCGATGGCCCCGACGACGAGGCCGCCGGCGGCGCCGCCGACGATGATCCACGGCGTCGAGCGGCCGCTCCCGAACCCGGCCGCGGCGATCCCGAAGGCGACTCCCGCCGCGCCGATCATCGCCACCATGGTCGTCAGGCTGACGAGCACGAGGAGAACCGAGGCCGCGCCCACGCCGGGCGCCAGCGGCTGCGCGGCCCCCGCGAAGCCGTAGAAGATCCCGCCGATCAGGCCTGCCATGCCGCCGCCGACGATCCCGGCCGCGCCGACGAGGGCGACGGCCCGCCACGACCGGCCGTTGCCAGCGGCAGGTGCACCGGCATCGGCGGCACTCGCCACCTCCTCCACCGCGGCGATGAACCGGTAGCCATGCTTGGGGACGGTCTCGATCAGGCGCGGCCTGCCGGCCGCATCACCCAGCTGCCGCCGCAGGGTCCGGATGCACTGGGTCAGCGCCTCGTCGGTGACCGGCACGCCGCGCCAGACCTCCGTCATGAACCGCTCCTTCGGCACCAGCGCGCCGGCTTCGCGGACCAGCAGCACGAGCGCATCGAAGTAGCGGCTGCTGACCTCCACCGGCCTTTCGCCGTCCAGCAGGCGGCGATTGGGCAGATCGAGCGTGAAACCTTCGAAACGGAAGCTGCCGGACACTTTTCAGCGAAACCTCAGAAGTTGCTCATGCCGCTCGGCGCGACCCCGGCCATAGCCAGAGCCTCACGCAGCCGAGGAGCAAAGGCAATGGCAAACATCGGTCAAAGCGGCGCTGGACGCGACGCGACCATCTGGAGGATGATCGGGTGGGGAGGCGCTGTGGTGCTGCTGCTGACCCCCCTCGCGGCGATGCGCTTCACCAATGAGGTGCAGTGGGATGAAACCGACTTCATCGTCATGGGCATGCTGATGCTGGCGGTCGGCATTCCCCTCGAACTTGTCGTGCGCGCCAGCCGCAGCTGGTCCTACCGCCTCGGAGCCGCGGTTGCGCTCGTCACCTCGTTCCTGATCATCTGGGCAAACCTCGCCGTCGGCCTGATCGGAAGCGAGAACAACCCTGCCAATGACCTGTATTTCCTGGTGATCCTGCTTGGAATAGCGGCAGCCGCGATCGGCCGCTTCCGCCCACTTGCGATGGCCAATGCGATGATCCTGACGGCTGTCGGGCACCTCCTGGTAACATTGGTCGCGTTGATGCTGCGGTCGGACGAGCCCGGCGTCCCGGCCGCAGTCCGGCTGATCGAAATCGTCGGGAATCTGGTGTTTGCCGGGCTGTATCTCGGCTCGGCCTGGCTGTTCCGCCGCGCCAGCCGCGATCAGTCGTCCTCATCCTCATAGCCGACTAGGTTCAGCTCGCGCGCCTTGATCTGGTGGGTCATGCACCAGTGCTTGAGCGCTTCCTCGCGGCCGTGGGTGATCCACACTTCCCGCGGCGCGACTTCGCGGATCGTCATCGTCAGCTCGTCCCAGTCGGCATGGTCGGAGATAATCAAGGGCAGCTCGACGTTGCGCTGCCTCGCGCGCTGGCGGATCCGCATCCAGCCCGAGGCCATCGCCGTGACCGGCTCGGGAAGCCGGCGTGACCAGCGGTCGTTGAGCGCTCCGGGCGGACAGATGACGATGTGCCCCGCCATCTCCTGCTTGGTCGCTCCGGCACAATGGCGAAGGTCGCCGAGCTCAACCCCAAGTTCCTCGTAGAGGTGGCACAACCGCTCCATCGCCCCGTGATAGTAGATCGGGTCATGATGGCCACGTGCCCGCAGCTCGGCGATCAGCCGCTGCGCCTTGCCGAGCGCATAGGCGCCGACCAGCACGCAGCGGCTCGGGTCGGCGTGCAGCCGCTGGAGCAGCCGGTCGATCTCGGCCCCGGTGTCGGGATGCCGGAACACCGGCAGGCCGAACGTCGCCTCGGTGATGAAGATGTCGCACGGCACCGGCACGAAGGGGGCGCAGGTCGGGTCGTCGCGGCGCTTGTAGTCGCCCGACACCACCACCCGCTCGCCGGCGTGCTCGAGTATGATCTGCGCGGAGCCGAGCACGTGGCCGGCGGGCACGAAGCTGACCTCCACCTCGCCAAGACGCACGCTTTCGCCGTACGCCACCGGCCGGCCAGCCTGCTCGCCGTAGCGCACGCCCATGATGCTGAGCGTCTCGGGCGTCGCCCACACCGCGCCATGCCCGCCGCGTGCATGGTCGCCATGGCCGTGGGTGACCAAAGCCCGGCCCTTGGGTTCCGACGGATCGACCCATGCGTCGGCCGGGCGTACGTATATGCCTTCGGGATGAGGCTCGATCCAGGAACCGAGACGGGCCATTGCGAGCTATATAGTGGGCGAACGGGCTGGGGGTTCCCGGCGAGAGGAGATGCTGATGGACGAGACGCTTTGGACGTTGGTGAACATAGTCGGCCCACTGATCCTGCTGGCGCTGCTGGTGTGGCTGGTGGTGCGCTCACGGCGCGCCCGCGGCACCAGCTCCACCGAGACGGCGACCACTGAGCGCACCGAGGCAGCCACCCACGACCTCTATCGCAAGGAGGAGCAGCGCCGCCGCGACGGCACCGACGGCATGTGAGCTTGCCCAACCTGCCTGAGCCGGTCGAGGCATGGTTCGCCGGCCGCGGATGGGCGCCACGGCGGCACCAGCTCGACATGCTGGAGCTTGCCCGGCGCGGGCGCAGCGCGCTGCTGGTGGCGGCGACCGGCGCCGGCAAGACGCTGGCGGGCTTCCTGCCGACCATCTGCGAGCTCGCCCAAGCCCCCGCCGAAGGGCTGCACACGCTCTATGTATCGCCGCTCAAGGCGCTCGCGGTCGACGTCCAGCGCAACCTGCTCGGCCCGATCGCGGAGATGGGGCTGGACATTCGCGTCGAGACCCGCAGCGGCGATACGCCTTCGGATCGCAAGGCACGGCAGCGGATACGGCCGCCGCAGGTGCTGCTGACGACGCCGGAATCTTTGAGCCTGCTGCTCAGCTATCCGGAGAGCGCCAGCCTGTTCGCTGGGCTCCGCCACGTGGTCGTCGACGAGCTTCATGCCTTCGCCAAGGACAAGCGCGGCGACCTGCTCAACCTGTCGCTGGCGCGGCTGGAGACGCTCGCTCCCGGGCTTCGCCGCGTCGGACTGTCGGCGACGATCAGCGACCCTGACGCCTACCGCAGCTGGCTGGCCCCGGGCGCCGACATGGAGCGCGTCGATCTCGTCGAGGGTGATCCTGGAGCCGAGCCCGAGCTGACGATCCTGATTCCGGATGGGCGGATCCCCTGGTCGGGGCACTCGGGGCGGCATGCGGCGCGCGAGGTGATGGAGCTGATCGAGCGGCACCGCACGACCTTGATCTTCTGCAACACGCGCAGCCTGGCCGAGCTGATCTTCCAGGACCTGTGGGCGGTGAACGAGCAGGCGCTGCCGATCGGAATCCACCATGGCAGCCTCGCGCTCGAGGCGCGGCGCAAGGTCGAGGCGGCGATGGCGGCGGGCAGGCTGCGCGGGCTGGTCGCGACCTCCAGCCTCGATCTGGGCCTCGACTGGGGCGACATCGACCTCGTCGTCCAGATGGGCGCGCCGAAGGGCAGCTCGCGCCTGCTGCAGCGCATCGGCCGCGCCAACCACCGGCTCGACGAGCCTTCGCTGGGCACGATCGTGCCCGGCAACCGCTTCGAATATCTCGAGGCGCGCGCCGCGCTCGACGCCATCGAGGAGGGCGAGCTCGACCCGGAGACGTTCCGGCCGGGCGCGCTCGACGTGCTCGCCCAGCACATCCTCGCCGTCGCCTGCTCGGCGCCCTTCGACGAGGCCGAGCTGCTCGCAGAGATCCACTCGGCCGCGCCCTATGCGGGCCTCAAGCCCGAGACGTTCCAGGAGGTGCTGAGCTTCATCGCCACCGGCGGCTACGCGCTGAAAGCCTACGACCGCTTCCGGCGGCTGGTGCGCGAAGCGGACGGAAGCTGGCGGATTGCCCGGCCGGCGATTGCCTTGCAGCACCGGATGAACGCCGGGATCATCGTCGAGGCGCCGCTGCACGTTGTGCGCTTCCGCGGCGGCCGCCGGCTCGGCACCGTCGAAGAGGGGTTCGCATCGACCCTGGCGCCGGGCGACCACTTCTTCTTCTCGGGGCTCAGCCTCGAGGTCGAGCAGCTCAAGGACGGCGACATCATCGTCCACGCCTCGTCGAAGAGCGCGCGCATCGTCACCTACGGCGGCCAGCGCATGAGCATGTCGACCCACCTCGCCAACCGGGTGCGGCACATGCTGTGCGACCGCGGCGACTGGCACCGCTTCCCCGACGACGTGCGCGAATGGCTCGAGGTGCAGGAACGGCGATCGACCCTGCCCGAGCCAAACGAGCTGCTGGTCGAGACCTTCGAGCATCACGGCCAGCACTATATGGTCGCCTACAGCTTCGAGGGCTGGAACGCGCACCAGTCGCTCGGCATGCTGATCACGCGGCGGATGGAAAAAGCGGGGCTGAAGCCGCTCGGCTTCGTCGCCAACGACTACGGCCTCGCCTGCTACGGGCTCGAGCCGATCACCAACCCCGCGGCGCTGTTCTCGCCCGACATTCTTGAACGGGAGTTCGTTGAATGGGTCGAGCAGTCGCATCTGCTCAAGAACGCATTCCGCGAAGTGGCGGTGATCGGCGGGCTGGTCGAGCGCCACCATCCGGGCAGGCGCAAGTCGGGGCGGCAGGTCAGCTTTTCGACCGATCTCATTTACGACGTGCTGCGCCGCTACGAGCCGGAGCATCTGCTGCTGCGCGCCGCCTGGGACGATGCCCGCGCGCGGATGACCGAGCTCGGGCGGCTGGTGCGGCTGCTCGACCGGGCGGCCGCGACCATGCTCCATGTCGCCGCCGACCGGATCACGCCGATGGCGGTGCCGCTGATGGTGATCGTCGGCCGCGAGGCGATGCCGCCGGGCGGCGAGGCGGACGAAAGCCTGCTGGTCCAGGCCGAGGCGCTGGCGCATGAAGCAATGCAGGGCTAACGCTCGTTCACCTCAAGTGAAGGCGGCGCCTGCAACTATGAAGCCGATGCGACTGATAGCTCTGATGTGCACCGTGCCGCTGCTTGGCGGCTGCGTCGTGGCAACGGTCGCCAAGACCGCGGTCGACGTCGCGACCCTGCCGGTCAAGGTCGTTTCGGCCGGCGTCGATGCCGCGACCACCAGCCAGGCCGAGGCCGACCAGAAGCGCGGGCGCGAAATGCGCGAGGCGGAGGAACGGCGCGGCCGCGAGCTGCGCAAGATGGAGCAGCGCTGCCGCGCCGGCCGGCCGCTGCCGACCGATGACTGCCGCTTGTTCGAACGCCGCTAGCGCTTCGCCTGCCCCGCCACCCGGGCGAGATCGTAGAAATAGTCGACGTAGAACATCGCCGCCTGGTCGAAGCCCGCAACCTTGGGGTTCCTGGCGGTGATCAGATACCATTCGTTGGGCGCATGGGCCGCGCCGCCGGTGCCGAGCCCGAACCCGACCGCGGGCAGCTTAAGCGGCGGCCCGGTGAAGGTCACGCCGGGCCACGACCCGGCGAGCCGCGGGCTCAGGCTGTAGGGCACGCCGGCGCGCTTGAGGGTCGCGATCTGTGATTTCACCAGCAGGCTGGTCTCGTCGGTTTCGGTTGGGCCGTAGCCGCCGCTGACATTGACGATGATGTCGTCGAACCCGCGCTTCGCCAGATGCGCCTTGAGCTTGGCCACCGCCTCGTCCTTGGTCATGTCCGGGACCAGGCGAAGATCGATCTTGGCCTCGGCGCGGCCCGGCAGGATCGTCTTGCCGCCCGGCCCGGTATAGCCGCCGACCAGCCCCTGGATGTTGACGGTCGGCTGCTGCGCCAGCCGGTAGGACGAGGTGAGGAAGTCCTCGTTCCTGATCCATTGCCTGATTCCGAGCTGCTTCTTGATTTCGGCTTCGTCCGACTTGCTCACCCCTCCCGCGATCAGTTGCTTCTGGCGGGCGGTGAGCGGCTTCACATTTTCGAACCAGCCGTCGATCGCCGGCGTGTAGCCGTCGTCCGCGACCAATGTGTCGAGCGCTTTCACCAGCCGCCAGGCGGGGCTTTCGACCACCGCCATCAGGCT
>DATLFV010000052.1:0-11794 GCA_035540875.1 Sphingomicrobium sp.
GGAGATAGGTGCGGTAAAGCGGCAGGCGCCCCTCACGGATGCCCCTGATGACGCGGCCGGCGATCAGCGGCACGAGCGCGAATGCGATGATGCCGACGAGCAGGTCCTCAGAGCGGGATGTTGTCATGCTTCTTCCACGGATTTTCGAGCTGCTTGTCGCGCAGCTTGCGGAGGCCCAGCGCGATGCGGCGGCGCGTCGAATGGGGCATGATCACTTCGTCGATGAAGCCCTTCGACGCCGCCACGAACGGGTTGGCGAAGCGCTCCTCATATTCACGAGTGCGCTCGGCGATCTTTTCGGGGTCGCCGATGTCCTTCCTGAAGATGATCTCGACCGCGCCCTTGGCGCCCATCACTGCGATCTCGGCGGAAGGCCAGGCGTAGTTCAAATCGCCGCGCAGATGTTTGGAAGCCATCACGTCATAGGCGCCGCCATAGGCCTTGCGGGTGATCACCGTGATCTTGGGCACCGTCGCCTCGGCATAGGCGAACAGCAACTTGGCGCCGTGCTTGATGATCCCGTTATGCTCCTGCGCGACGCCGGGGAGGAATCCCGGCACGTCGACGAAGGTCAGGATGGGGATGTCGAAGGCGTCGCAGAAGCGCACGAAGCGCGCGCCCTTCTTGGAGCTGGCGATGTCGAGCACGCCGGCGAGCACCATCGGCTGGTTGGCCACCACGCCGACCGTGCGTCCCTCGATCCGGCACAGGCCGATGATGATGTTGGCGGCATGGTTCGGCTGGAGCTCGAAGAAATCGCCGTCGTCGGCCACTTTCGCGATCAGCTCGTGCATGTCGTAGGGGGTCGTCGCGCTCGGCGGAATCAACGTGTCGAGGCTGTCCTCGCGCCGCTCGGCGGGGTCGCTGCACGGGCGGCTCGGCACATCGTGGCGGTTGCTCAACGGCAAAAAGTCGAAGAACTCGCGGGTCGCCAGCAGCGCGTCGATGTCGTTCTCGAACGCGACGTCGGCGACTCCCGACTTGGTGGTATGGGTGACCGCGCCGCCGAGCTCCTCCTGGGTCACCACCTCGTTGGTCACCGTCTTCACCACGTCCGGGCCGGTGACGAACATGTAGGACGAATCCTTCACCATGAAGATGAAGTCGGTCATCGCCGGGGAATAGACGGCGCCGCCCGCGCACGGGCCCATGATCAGGCTGATCTGCGGAATGACGCCGCTCGCCAGCACGTTGCGCTGGAACACCTCGGCATAGCCGGCGAGGCTTGCGACGCCCTCCTGGATGCGCGCGCCGCCGCTGTCGTTGAGGCCGATCACCGGCGCGCCGACCTTCATGGCCATGTCCATGATCTTGCAGATCTTCTGCGCGTGGCGCTCGCTCAAGGACCCGCCGAACACGGTGAAGTCCTGGGCGAACACGTACACCAGGCGGCCGTTGATGGTGCCCGATCCGGTCACCACCCCGTCACCCGGGACCTTCTGCGCCTCCATCCCGAAGTCCGAGCAATTATGCTCGACGAACATGTCATATTCCTCGAAGCTGCCGGGATCGAGCAGCACGCTCAGCCGCTCGCGCGCCGTCAGCCGGCCCTTGGCGTGCTGCGCCGCAATGCGCTTCTCGCCGCCGCCAAGCCGCGCCGCCTCGCGCCTTTTTTCCAGTTCTTCGATCCGTGTCGCCATGGCAGCCTCCTTCCACGTGGCGGCGGACTGGTCAATTCGCGCCTTGCCGCCTCATCGGCGGGCCGGCGGCGGGCGCAACTCGGCGCGGGTTCTACTCTGCCGGGCGCAATGCTGCGCCGCACAACGGAGATTTCCGCTTAACTTTTATCAATGTTGCGGAACCGTTATGCCCCTGCCGCCGTTCATCTGACAGTCAGCAACAACACGAGGTGAAAAAAAGAGAAATGATCACGCGCGTCGGGGTGCCAGTGGAAACCAAAGCCGAGCCCGCGGCGCCGGATCGAGATCGTCCGACCCTCCTGTGCTTTTCGCACCTGCGATGGAATTTCGTGTTCCAGCGGCCGCAGCACCTGATGAGCCGCTTCGCCAAGGACATGTGCGTGATCTTCTGGGAGGAGCCGATGGAGATCGGCGCCAAGGAGACCGCCTTCCTCCAGGTTCGCCCGGCCGAGGATTTCCCCAACGTCCGCGTGGTCGTCCCCCATCTGCCCGAAGGCCTCAGCGAAGAGGCGCGCGAGCAGGCGCTGGCGCGGCTGCTGGACGCCCATGTCGCCACGGTCCGCGGGCCGCTGATCGCCTGGTACTACACGCCGATGATGCTGGCCTTCTCGCGCCACGTGACGCCGGACGTCACCGTCTATGACTGCATGGACGAGCTTTCGAAGTTCCGCTTCGCGCCCGAGCATTTGCTGAGCTTCGAGCAGGAGCTGATCGACCGCTCGGATCTCGTCTTCACCGGCGGCTCGAGCCTCTACGAGGCCAAGAAGGACCGCCACCACAGCGTCCACTGCTTCCCCTCGTCGGTCGATCGCGCCCATTTCGCCAAGGCTCGGGTCCGCCAGTTCCAGCCCGCCGACCAGGAAGACATCCTGCGCCCCCGGCTGGGCTTCTACGGCGTGATCGACGAGCGCTTCGACATCGAGCTGCTGGCCCGGGTCGCCGACATGCGCCCCGACTGGTCGTTCGTGATGGTCGGGCCGGTGGTCAAGATCGCCGACGAGGATCTGCCGCGCCGGCACAACATCCATTACCTCGGTCCCAAGACCTACGAGCAGCTGCCCCGCTATCTGTCGGGCTGGGACGTGGCGCTGATGCCGTTCGCAATCAATGACGCGACCGAGTTCATCTCGCCCACCAAGACCCCTGAATATCTCGCCGGCGGCCGTCCCGTCGTGTCGACCCCGATCAAGGACGTGGTGCGCCACTACGGCCATCTCGAAGGCGTCGGCATCGCCTCGACCGCCGAGGAGTTCGCCGCCGCCTGCGACCATGCGATGGCGCTTGCCCGCGATCCCGAAGGCGGCTGGCTGGCCGAGGCCGATCTGATGCTGTCGGCGACGAGCTGGGACATCACCCAGGCGCGCATGGCGGGCCTGGTCGGCGAAGTGCTTGGGGTCCACATGGACAGCAACGCGCCGGCGCTGCTGGTGGCCGCCGAATGAGCGCTCACCAGACCCCGGCGGGGGGCAAGCCGCACTATGATTATCTGGTGGTCGGAGCCGGCTTTGCCGGCTCCGTTCTCGCTGAGCGCCTCGCCAGCCAGCACCAGGCCCGGGTGCTGCTGATCGACCGCCGCAACCATGTCGGCGGCAATGCCTATGACGAGCCCGACGAGGCCGGCATCCTCTACCACAAGTACGGCCCGCACATCTTCCACACCAACAGCGAGGCCGTGGTCGAATATCTCTCGCAGTTCACCGAGTGGCGGCCCTACGAGCATCGCGTTCTGGCGCAGGTGCGCGGGCAGCTGGTGCCGATCCCGATCAACCGCACGACGCTCAACCTTTTGTTCGACGCGGGGCTCGAGACGGACGAGGACGCGGCGCGCTACCTCGCCTCCCGCGCCGAGCCGGTCGACGAAATCCGCACCTCCGAGGACGTGGTCATCAACGCCGTCGGGCGTGAGCTCTACGAATTGTTCTTCCGCGGCTACACGCGCAAGCAGTGGGGCCTCGATCCATCCGAGCTCGACAAGCAGGTGACCAGTCGAATCCCGACTCGGACCAACACCGACGACCGCTATTTCGGCGACAGCTTCCAGGCGATGCCGCTGCACGGATATACGAAGATGTTCGAGAAGATGCTCGACCATCCTTTGATCGAGAAGAGGCTCGGCGCCGACTTCCGCGAGGTTCGTGACGAGGTCGAGGCCGACCACATCATCTACACCGGGCCGATCGACGAATATTTCGACTTCCGGTTCGGCAAGCTGCCCTACCGCAGCCTGAAGTTCGACCACCAGACGCTCGACCAGGAGCAGTTCCAGCAGGTCGCCGTGGTCAATTATCCAAGCGAGGACGTGCCCTTCACCCGGATCAGCGAATACAAGCATCTGACCGGGCAGCAGCACCCGAAGACCAGCATCACCTACGAATATCCGGCGGCCGAGGGCGATCCCTATTATCCGATTCCCCGCCCGGAGAACCAGGAGCTGTTCAAGCGCTACGAAGCGCTTGCCGACGCCACCGAGGGCGTGACCTTCGTCGGCCGTCTCGCCACCTACCGCTATTACAACATGGACCAGATCGTCGGCCAGGCGCTGGCGACCTTCCGGCGGATGGACGAGAAGCGCCGCGCGCAGGGAGGGCCGCAGGAGACCGCGGCCGCCTTTGCATGATCAGCCATGCGCCCGGCGCCCCCCTCGAGCTGTGGGGCGGCGTCGAATGCACGGTGGTGCGGATCGGTGACGAGTTCCGCAACCAGGTGATCGAGACCGGCCACGCGGCGCGGATGAGCGACCTCGATGCGATGGCCGAGCTCGGAGTCAAGGCGACGCGCTACCCGATCGTCTGGGAATCGGTCGCGCCCCAGGTGCCGACCGAGCTTGACTTCTCCTGGCATGACGGGCGGCTCGAGCGCCTGCGGGAGCTCGGCATCAGGGTCATCGCCGGCCTTCTCCACCACGGCTCGGGCCCGAAATATGCCAGCATGCTCGACCCGCATTTCCCGCGGATGCTTGGCGAATATGCGGCGCGAGTGGCGAAGCGCTATCCGTGGATCGATGCCTGGACTCCGGTCAACGAGCCACTGACCACCGCCCGCTTCTCATGCCTCTACGGCCACTGGTACCCGCACGGCAAAGACATAGAGACGATGTTCCGCGGCCTCGCCAACGAGTGCCTGGCGACGCTCTACGCCATGCGCGAGATCCGCAAGGTCAACCCCGGCGCCCAGCTGGTCGTCACCGAGGACATGGGGAAGACCTTCTCCACGCCGCACATGGCCTATCAGGCGGACCACGAGAACGAGCGGCGATGGCTCAGCCTCGACCTGCTCGCCGGCCGTGTGGTTCCGGGCCATCGCTTCCATTCCTGGCTGCTCAAGGCCGGGGTCCCGCAGGAGACGCTCGACGAGCTTGCAACCGGCGAGGGCAAGCCGGGCATCATCGGCATCAACCATTATCTCACCAGCGAGCGCTTCCTCGACCACCGCGTCGAGCGCTATCCGGACGTCGAGCCCGGCTCGAACGGCGTCGACATCTACTGCGACCTCGAAGCCGTGCGCATGTCCCACCTCAGGCACGAGGTCGGCCCCGGGAAGCGTCTGCGCGAGGTGTGGGAGCGCTATGGCATCCCGATCGCCTATACCGAGGTGCATCACGGCTGCAGCCGCGACGAACAGGTGCGCTGGCTGGTCGAGGTCTGGGAGGCTTGCGAAAAGGAGCGCAAGCGCGGCGCCGACATCCGCGCCGTGACCTTGTGGTCGATGTTCGGCGCCGTCGACTGGCGCTCGCTCCTGACCCGCAAGGACAATCATTACGACCCGGGCGTGTTCGACACGCGCGGCGGTACCCCGCGCCCGACCCTGATCGCCAAGGCAGCGGCGGCGCTCGGCCGCGGCGAGAAGTTCGACCATCCGCTGCTCGACCTGCCCGGCTGGTGGAAGCGGCCCGGCCGCTGCCATGGCCGGCGCCGGTTCGACATGCTGCCACGCAACTGCAGCCATGCCCGGCCGATCCTCATCACCGGCGCCACCGGCACGCTGGGACAGGCCTTCGCCAGGATCTGCGCTCATCGCGGCCTGGTCCATGTGCTGACCAGCCGCGCCGAGCTCGACATCACCGACGATGCGTCGATCGCCGCGGCTATCGAGCGCTACAAGCCATGGGCAGTGATCAACACGGCGGGCTTCGTTCGCACCTGGGAAGCCGATCAGAAGTTCGACGAATGCCTGGCGATCAACGCCACCGGTCCCGAAAAGCTCGCCGCCGCCTGCAAGGCCGCGGGCATCCCGATGGTCACCTTCTCGTCCGACCTGGTGTTCGACGGCAAGCTTGGACGGCCATATGTCGAGCCCGACCGGCCGGCGCCGGCCTGCGCCTACGGCCGCAGCAAGGCCGAGGCCGAGGCGCGGCTGATGGCGCTCGATGCCGACGCCTTGATCGTGCGCACCAGCGCCTTCTTCGGGCCGTGGGACCGCTACAATTTCCTGTTCAACACCGTCGAGCGGCTGAAACGCGGCCAGGACGTGGTGGCGAGCGACCAGGCGATCGTCTCCCCCACCTATGTTCCGGATCTGGTGCAGGCGACGCTCGACCTGTTGCTGGATGAGGAAACCGGCATCTGGCACCTTACCAACCAGGGCGCGGTCAGCTGGCACGACCTTGCCTGCGAGGTCGCCGATTTCGCGAAGCTCAGCCGGGACGGCATCCGTGCCGACGACTCCGCCGAAAAATCGGACACCAGCCTCAGCAGCTCGCGCGGCCTGTTGCTGCGCCCGCTGGATCAGGCGCTCAGCGACTTCGTCGGCAGCAGCGAGGCGCTTCGCGAAATCCTCTGACCCGGCGCGCCGGAACCGGTTGGACACAAACCGCAGCTTCATGCTTTGTCGCGGCGCCACTTGAGGAGCGAAGCGGATGCGGCAGAACTGGCCTGAACGCCTGTGGCTGGTGCGGCATGGCCAGAGCCAGGGCAATGTCGCCCGCGACCTCGCCGACGCCGCCGGCGATCACGAAATCGGCATCGACGTGCGCGACGTCGACGTGCCCTTGTCGGACCTCGGCTTTCGCCAGGCCGAGGCGGCCGGCCGCTGGTTCGCATCGCTTCCCGCCGACGAGCGGCCGGAGGTCATCCTGTCCTCGCCCTACATCCGCGCGCGCCAGACCGCAGAGGCGATCTGCAAGGCGGGTGCGCTCGTCGGCGGGCCCGGCCGCACCATCATCGACGAGCGGCTTCGCGAGCGGGAGTTCGGCATCTTCGACCGCCTCACCACGCTCGGCATCCGCGAGAAACATCCCGAGGAAGCCGCCCACCGCTCGCGGCTCGGCAAATTCTACCATCGTCCGCCGGGCGGCGAGAGCTGGGCGGACGTGATCCTGCGGCTGCGCTCGGCGCTGAACACCATCAACCTGCATTATTGCAACCGCCGGGTGGTGGTCGTCTGCCACCAGGTCGTGGTGCTGTGCATGCGCTACATCCTCGAGGAGCTCGACGAGGCGCAGATCCTCGCCATCGACAAGGCGGCGGACGTGCTCAACTGCGGCATCTGCGCCTATGAATTCGCGCCCGACGCGGACGGCATGTGCGTTCCCGAGCTGGTGCTGTGGAACCATGGCGCGCCGCTCGAGGCCGAGGGCGCGGCCAGGACATCGGCGCCCGACGTGGTGGTCGGCTCGCGATGAGCGCTCCGCAGCCGCTCGACCGCGGCACCCTCGCCGCTTATCCGCTGCCGAGGGTCGTCGACGGCGACAAGAACAGCAAGGGGCGGATCCTGATCCTGGCCGGCAGCCGGGACGTCCCAGGCGCCGCGCTGCTTGCTGCCCGCGCCGCAATGCGCGCCGGCGCCGGCCGGCTGCGCATCGGCACGGTCGCAAGCGTCGCCGCGCAGCTCGGCGTCGCCATGCCCGAAGCGATGGTGATCGGCCTCCCCGAGCATCGCGACGGCGGCTTTGCCGGCTCGGCCGTGGAGCGCATCGCCGAGCTCGCTGAGCGGGCCGACGCCGTTGTCGCCGGCATGGGCGTGGAGCAGGGCGACATCTGCACTCGGATCGCGAGCGCATTGCTCGAGAGCGACGCTGCGCTCGCCATCGACGCCGCCTTGCTGCACAGCCTCGACCCGCTGGCTTCGAGCGCAAGCTCGCGCGCCAGCACGCCGGTGCTGCTGCCCCATTCCGGCGAGCTCGCCGCCCTGCTCCATTGCGACGAACAGGAAGTCGCGGCCGAGCCGCTGCGCAGCGGGCGCCGCGCCGCCGAGCTTTACGGCTCGGTGGTGCTGGTCAAGGGCGTGACGAGCCTTGTCGTCCACCCCGACGGACGCTGCTTCCGCTTCGAAGGCGGCGCCCCGGGGCTCGGCGTCTCGGGCAGCGGCGACACGCTCGCCGGCATCGTCGGCGGGCTCCTCGCGCGCGGCGCCGAGCCGCTTCAGGCCTTGCTCTGGGCGGTGTGGCTGCACGGCAGCGCCGGCGAGCGGCTTGCGAACCGCATCGGCCCGGTCGGCTTCCTCGCGCGCGAGATCACCGACGAGATTCCGGCCCTGCTGCCGCGCTAGCCCTCGCTCTTCTTGTAGCGTTCGAGCTCGTCGCCGATCAGCCGCACGACGTGGATCACGTTGGTCGATCCCACCGTCCCGAACGGCACGCCCGCCATCAGCACCAGCCGGTCGCCGCCCTCGGCGATCTTGTGGCGGAGCGCCATGCGCTTGGCCTTCTCGACCATCTCCTCGAAGCTGGTGACGTCGCGTGTGTGCACCGCGTGCACGCCCCACAGCAGGCCCAGGCGGCGCGCCGTCACCTGCGATGCGCTCATCGCCAGCAAGGGCACCGGCGGCCGCTCGCGGGCGATGCGCCGCGCCGTCGATCCTGAGCTGGTGTAGCAGACCATCGCCCGCGCCGAGACGGTGTGCGCGATCTGCCGCGCCGAGCCGGCGATCGCGTCGGCGATCGTCGGCTCGAGCCTGGTCTCGGTGAAATGGATCCGCGCCGTGTAGATCGGGTCACGCTCGGCGCTGTTGGCGATGCGGTCCATCATCGCCACCGCTTCGCACGGATATTCGCCCGCGGCGCTTTCCGCCGACAGCATCACCGCATCGGCGCCGTCGTAGATGGCGGTCGCCACGTCGCTGACCTCGGCGCGGGTCGGGGTCGGCGAGCTGATCATCGACTCGAGCATCTGGGTCGCCACCACCACCGGCTTGCCCTGCTGCCGGGCGCGGGCAATGATCCGGTTCTGCAGCGGCGGCACCTCTTCGGGCGGCAGCTCGACTCCCAGGTCGCCGCGCGCGACCATCACCGCGTCGGCAAGCGCGATGATGTCGTCGAGCCGGTCGATCGCCGCCGGCTTCTCGATCTTCGCCAGCAGCGCCGCTCTGTCGCCGATCAGCGCCCGCGCCTCGGCGACGTCCTCGGGCCGCTGCACGAAGGACAAAGCGATCCAGTCGGCCTTCATCTGCAGTGCGAACTGCAAGTCGTCGCGATCCTTGTCGGTCAGCGCCGGGATCGGCACCAAAACGTCGGGGACGTTGACGCCCTTGTTGTCGCTGACCTTGCCGCCGACCTGCACTTCGGTCGCGATCATGCTGTCCGAGACCTCGGTCGCCTTGAGGCGCACCTTGCCATCGTCGATCAGGATCCGGTCGCCGGGACGGATCGCGTCGAACAGCTCGGGGTGCGCGAGCTCGACGCGCCGGGCGTCGCCGGCGTCATGCCCGCGGTCGAGCATGAAG
This sequence comes from Sphingomicrobium sp., assembly GCA_035540875.1. Lineage (GTDB taxonomy): Bacteria > Pseudomonadota > Alphaproteobacteria > Sphingomonadales > Sphingomonadaceae > Sphingomicrobium. The sequence goes on from DATLFV010000052.1 coordinate 9,300, forward strand.
CGGTCGCCCTTCTTGATCTCGGCCGATCCGCCGCCGAACTTTCCGACCCGAAGCTTGGGCCCCTGGAGATCGAACAGGATCGTCGTCGGGCGCTTGAGCTCCTTTTCGAGCGCGCGAATGGCCTCGACCAGCTCGGCCTTCTGGGCCTGGTCGCCATGGCTCATGTTGATCCGGAACGCATCGGCGCCGGACTGCATCAGCTTGCGAACCATCTCGGGCGTGCTCGAGGCGGGGCCGAGCGTCGCCAGGATCTTCACCTTGCGCGATCGCGGTTTGAGCACTTCGGTCAAGGGAGATCCTCGCGGGGCAAAGCTGGGGGCGGCCCGCCTCTAGCGCCTTCGCGGGCGCGTTCAACCCGCTTGAGCGGCCCCGCCGCCTCGCCTACAGGCCCGCGCTCGACATCATTTGCGAGGACAAGAGGGACATGGCGGAAGGCAATGTCGCGGCCGACCAGCTGCGGCTGTTCATTGAGCGCATCGAGCGGCTCGAAGAAGAGAAGAAGGGAATCGCCGACGACATTCGCGACGTCTATTCGGAGGCCAAGTCGAACGGCTACGACACCAAGACGATGCGGCAGATCGTCCGCCTGCGCCGGCTCGAAACGCACGTCCGCCAGGAAGCCGACGCGCTTCTCGAGACCTATCGCTCGGCGCTCGGCCTCGCCTGACTTCTCCCCTCCCGCTTGCGGGAGGGGCCGGGGGAGGGCATGTCGGGTCGATCTCGGGGATCCTGCGGGTCCCCGAAAAGTATCGCTTTTTGGGGTTTGCATGGCAGGTCACAGCAAATTCAAGAACATCATGCACCGCAAGGGCGCGCAGGACAAAAAGCGCTCGGCGATGTTTTCCAAGCTGTCGCGGGAGATCACCGTCGCCGCGCGCATGGGCCTGCCCGATCCTGAAATGAACGCGCGGCTGCGCGCGGCGGTGATGGCCGCCAAGGCGCAGTCGATGCCCAAGGACAATATCCAGCGCTCGATCGACAAGGCATCGGGCGGCGAGGCCGAGAATTACGAGGAGATCCGCTACGAGGGCTTCGGCCCCGGCGGCGTCGCCCTGATCGTCGAGGCTTTGTCCGACAACCGCAACCGCACCGCCACCAATGTCCGCACGGCGTTCAGCAAGAACGGCGGCAATCTCGGCGCCTCGGGCAGCGTCAGCCACGGCTTCGCGCGCATGGGCCTGATCGAATATGGCCCCGCGGCCGGGGATTCCGACAAGGTGCTCGAAGCGGCGATCGAGGCCGGCGCCGACGACGTCGAAAGCGACGAGGACGGGCACCGCATCTGGACCAGCGTCGACAATCTGCACGAGGTCGCAAAGGCGCTCGAGGACCTGCTCGGCGAGGCGCAGAGCACCAAGCTCGCCTGGCGCCCCTCGACCGAAGTCGAAGTCCGCGGCGAGGAGGCGGCGCAGCTCATGAAGCTCCTCGACGCGCTCGACGACGACGACGACATCCAGACCGTCTGGGGCAACGAACGCATCCCGGACGAAGAGCTTGCCAAGCTGGCCTGACTAGCGGACGATCCTGCGGCCGGATTGTGCGCGCAGAGGCGCAGAGACGCAGGGGGGCCGCGTCATTGAGCAGGCTTGATCAAATCACCGGCGATGTTCTCGATCTCTCGATCAGGCTCCACCGTGAGCTTGGCTCCGGATTGTTGGAGTCCGTCTATGAGGCTGTGCTGGCAGGCAAACTCGCCGCCGCCGGCTATCGTGTGGAGCGGCAAAAAGCGATTGGAATAGAGTTCGAGGGCATGCGTTTCGATGCGGCATTCCGAATTGACTTGCTGATCGAAGGCACGCTTCTCGTCGAAGTGAAATCGCTGGAGCGGCTGAGTGCGGCGCACGCGAAGCAGCTGCTCACTTATTTAAGGCTGACGAAGCAGCCCGTTGGGCTGCTCATCAATTTCGGAGGCGCGACGCTGAAGGAGGGGTTCAAGCGGCTGGTCAACAACTACGACCCCTCTGCGCCTCTGCGTCTCTGCGCGAACCAGACCGCGTGATCATCCTCGGCCTCGATCCCGGGCTCGGCACCACCGGCTGGGGCGTGATCCGGGCCGGCGGCAACCGCCTCAGCCACCTCGCCAACGGCCAGCTCAGGACCAGCGCCGCAGCGCCGCTGCCCGAGCGCCTCGCCGATCTCGCCGGCCAGCTCGAGGCCGTGATGGCCGCTCACCTTCCCGAGGCCGCCGCGGTCGAGGAAGTGTTCGTCAACAAGAACCCCCAATCCACCCTCAAGCTCGGCCAGGCGCGCGGCGTTGCGCTGATGATCGCCGCCCGCTCCGGCCTCGCGGTCGGCGAATATGCGCCGAGCCTGGTCAAGAAGGCGGTGGTCGGCACCGGCGGCGCCGACAAGGCGCAGGTCCACTTCATGGTCGCCCGCCTGCTGCCCGGCGCCGCCATCGCCGGCCCCGACGCCGCCGACGCGCTCGCCGTCGCCATCACCCACGCCCACCATCTGGCGAGCGCCCGCTCTTCCCCTCCCCGTCAGGGGAGGGG
>DATLFV010000053.1:0-16955 GCA_035540875.1 Sphingomicrobium sp.
CCGCTGGGACATGCGCGGCGGCGACGGGTGCATCCGACCTGTTGGGCGGTCAACAGCGCCTGGCACGAACGCCCGCAGCGGCGGATCGACAGCTATGCGGAGCCGAGGGGGCGGTGGGTGGCGGCCTCGCGCTCCGTCGAAGGTGCTCCGGTCTGAAGCCTCAAGTCTTCCGGATTGCCCCGAACATAGCCGTCCTTGATCATCTCCTTGTAGAGGAACTCCAGGTCGCTCACGTCGGCATATGAGAGCAACTTTGCTGTTTCCAAAGAGCGGACGAGCGCCTTGAGCCTGTTCGGAGAAACGGTCCGTGACACATTCGAAAGCCTCTCGACAAGAAAGACGGCTTGAGCGGGGCTGGGTGCCCAGTAGCTCTTCGAGCTAAACCTTTCCCCGAAGAAGTGCTCCAGTGCTGCTGGGAGGCCGATAATTCCTTTGTCGTATCGGACTGACGACAAATACATGTCGAGTAGTTCTGGCTTTGTGTATCGAGCGTCTAACCAAGGCGCCATTACCCACTCTACGATTTTACGTGTCCATCGCCGTTGGATTTTTCGCAGACAGTTCGATCGGAAGAGTTGCTGGGTTATGGTCGAGCCTCCTGATAGAAAGCCGAACCGAAATCGATACCAAAGGGCCCTGGCGATGGCCCGCCAGTCGTTCCCGTGGTGACCGTAGAAGCGCTTGTCTTCAATGTGAATTACGAAGGGGTAGAAGCGTTGTAAGTCGATGCCTACTCGCCGTGTCTCGAAGGCTGACAACTCCATCCGATATAACACGTGGCCCATTCGCTCTTTCAATGGGCATCCCAATGCTTTGCCAATGGTTCTGCCAATTAGGTAGCGGCCGTTCTCCCACTTCTCGAGTAACCACCATCGGAAAGCTGCCAGCATAGCGGCGCCATAACCGCCAGCCGCAAGCACCGCCGCAGTAGAGCCCCCGTCTAACGCACGGTGCAGTTCCGCGGAAGAGCTGGTTGGTACGTCTGCAAAGAGCCTCAACAAAATTAGGATCAACACAGCAGCAAAGGGGGCAACCACGAGTGGCGCGAGGGAACTTATAGCGCCCCACCCAGGAAACATATGCAGCGCGTAAGGCTCGTTGGCGCCCTCTAAGGTATCAGTGGGCATCACCTTCTCGACGTTTCCGTAATCGACGCCGAGCATCCTGCGCAGCACCACGATCTTTCTCGCTGAGTGCGTGGCCCTTCTCTGAAGTTCAGCGAAGTACTTTAGCGCTATGAGCGCGATTGCCGTTACCGTAGAGTAGCTTGCTACTTCTGAGAGGCTTGTCCCCTCGCGCAAAAATTGAGTGAGGGCCTCGACCCCTCGGTCTGAACTCAAGATCGACCCGAAGAAACCTGCGGCTACCACCGTCAAGCCAGTGGCCAAGGCGATGCTTCGCTGATCGCCCGAAAGGGACTGAACGCTCAGGTCGTACTCGCGAAGAGCAATCTCCTCTCGATCTTCAGGAAGTCGGTACGTGTGGAAGTATTGCTGCGCGGCCTCCGACGCAGGCGGGGAAGGCCGCACGGTTAATTACTCCGCCGCAACCCCCGCTCTTGCGAACATGTCCTCCTCGCCCCCCTCCGGCGCGTCGTTGGCGGCTTCCGCCTTCGCCTTCTGGCGCCGATCAAAATTGTCCCACACCTCGTTCCAGTTCCCCCGCGTCGCCGCCTTCGAATATTCCGTCGCGCGCGTCTCGAAGAAGTTGGCGTGCTCGACGCCGTTGAGCAAAGGCGCCAGCCACGGCAGCGGGTGCTCGTCGACCATGTAGATCGGCTGGAAGCCGAGCTGGCCCAGGCGCCAGTCGGCGATGTAGCGGATGTACTTCTTGATTTCCTTGGGCGTCATGCCGGGGACCGGGCCCATCTCGAACGCCAGGTCGATGAACGCATCCTCGAGCCGCACCGTCTTCTGGCAGGTGTCGATGATGCTCTCGCGAACGTCTCGCGTGAGGCAGTCGCGCTCCTTCACGAAGGCGTGGAACAGCTTGATGATGCCCTCGCAGTGCAGGCTCTCGTCGCGCACCGACCAGCTGACGATCTGGCCCATGCCCTTCATCTTGTTGAAGCGCGGGAAGTTCATCAGCATCGCGAAGCTGGCGAACAATTGCAGCCCCTCGGTGAAGCCGCCGAACATGGCGAGCGTCTTGGCGATGTCCTCGTCGCTGTCGACGCCGAAGGTGGCGAGATAGTCGTGCTTGTCCTTCATCTCCTTGTACTGGAGGAAGGCGCTGTACTCGCTCTCGGGCATGCCGATGGTGTCGAGCAGATGGCTGTAGGCGGCGATGTGCACCGTCTCCATGTTGCTGAACGCGGTCAGCATCATCTTGATCTCGGTCGGCTTGAACACGCGGCCGTACTTGTCGTGGTAGCAATCCTGCACCTCGACGTCGGCCTGGGTGAAGAAGCGGAAGATCTGCGTCAGCAGGTTGCGCTCGTGCTCGGTGAGCTTCTGCGCCCAGTCGCGGCAATCCTCGCCCAGGGGCACTTCCTCGGGCATCCAGTGGATCTGCTGCTGGCGCTTCCAATATTCGAATGCCCAGGGATATTCGAACGGCTTGTACTGCTTGCGGGCTTCGAGGAGGGACATCAGAAGGCTCCTTTTGTCGTCATGCCAGCGCAGGCTGGCATCCAAGCGGCGTTGGCGGCCGCGGGTGAGTTCGTCGTCTGGACCCCAGCCTTCGCTGGGGTGACGCGCGATGAGCGATGCGCCTTCACGATCGCGGCGGGGAGACTCACTGACATGCCAGGCACTCGTCGTAATCGGTGGTCGGCGCGACCTGGATTTCGCGCAGCTCGGGCGTGTTGTCGGCCTCGACCCCGCCCGCGAAGCCGGCGCGCTGCACCGACTTCGAACGCAGATAATAGAGCGATTTGATGCCGAGCTCCCAGGCGCGGAAGTGGAGCATCGCCAGGTCCCACTTGTCGACGTCGGCGGGGATGAACAGGTTCAGCGACTGCGCCTGGTCGATGTAGGGCGTGCGGTCGGCGGCGAGCTCGAGCAGCCAGCGCTGGTCGATCTCGAAGCTGGTCTTGAACACGTCCTTTTCCTCCTGGCTGAGGAAGTCGAGGTGCTGGACGCTGCCGCCCATCTCGAGGATCGAGTTCCAGACGGCGCCGCTGTCCTTGGACTTGTCGCGAAGCAAGGCCTCGAGGTGCGGGTTCTTGATCGAAAAGCTGCCCGACAATGTCTTGTGGGTGTAGACGTTGGCCGGGATCGGCTCGATGCACGCCGAGGTGCCGCCGCAGATGATGCTGATGCTCGCGGTCGGGGCGATCGCCATCTTGCAGCTGAAGCGCTCCATCACGCCCATGTCGGCGGCGTCGGGGCAGGGGCCGCGCTCGTTGGCGAGCATCATCGAGGCCTCGTCGACCTGGGCGCGGATGTGCTTGAAGATCTTGAGGTTCCACGACTTGGCCATGGCGCCCTCGAACGGCAGGCCGCGCGCCTGGAGGAAGGAGTGGAAACCCATCACGCCGAGGCCGACGGACCGTTCGCGCTCGGCCGAATATTTGGCGCGCGCCATCTCGTCGGGGGCGCGGGCGATATAGTCCGAAAGGACGTTGTCGAGGAAGCGCATGACGTCCTCGATGAACATCTTGTCGCCGTTCCACTCGTCCCAGGTCTCGAGGTTGAGGCTGGAAAGGCAGCACACCGCGGTGCGGTCGGCGCCGAGATGGTCCTTGCCGGTCGGAAGCGTGATCTCCGAGCACAGGTTGGAGGTGGTGACCTTGAGCCCGAGGTCGCGGTGGTGCTTGGGCATCGACCGGTTCACCTGGTCGATGAAGATGATGTAGGGCTCGCCGGTCGCAAGGCGGGTCTCGACCAGCTTCTGGAACAGGCTGCGGGCGTCGACCCGGCCGCGCTCGGTGCCGTCCTTGGGGCTGCGCAGCACGAACTCGCTTCCCGAGCGCACCGCTTCCATGAACTCGTCGGTGATGAGCACGCCGTGGTGGAGGTTGAGCGCCTTGCGGTTGAAGTCGCCCGACGGCTTCCTGATCTCGAGGAACTCCTCGATCTCCGGGTGCGAGACGTCGAGGTAGCAGGCGGCGGAGCCGCGGCGCAGCGAGCCCTGCGAGATGGCGAGGGTGAGGCTGTCCATCACGCGGACGAAGGGGATGATGCCGCTGGTCTTGCCGTTGAGGCCGACCGGCTCGCCGATGCCGCGGACATGGCCCCAGTAGGTGCCGATGCCGCCGCCCTTGGAGGCCAGCCAGACGTTCTCGTTCCAGGTGTTGACGATGCCGTCGAGGCTGTCGGAGACGCTGTTCAGATAGCAGCTGATCGGCAGGCCGCGGCCGGTGCCGCCGTTGGACAGCACCGGGGTAGCCGGCATGAACCATAGTTTCGAGATGTAGTCGTAGACGCGCTGGGCGTGGCTCTCATTGTCGGCATAGGCCGAGGCGACGCGCGCGAACAAATCCTGGTAGCTCTCGCCGGGCAGCAGATAGCGGTCGCGGAGCGTGTCCTTGCCGAACTCCGTCAGCAAGGCGTCGCGGCTCTCGTCGGTCTTCACGTCGAACGCCTGGACGTCGATGGTCTTGCTGGTGCGCGCCGGGGCGAGGGTGACGTCGTCGCCGGTGACTTCGCTAGAGCTTGAAAAATCCATCACGCATCCCCGTCCGCTGCGCGGCCGCCTGGCCGCTTGTTCTCTAAACGTTCGACTCGGCGCTTCGGCAGCACCAAAGCCCCTTGTCGGCGCGCTTCGGGGGCTTTGACAGTCCCGGCCCCTGTGGAAATCGGGGACGAGGCCAGCCCTCGCCGGAATATAGGGCTTCCGACGCTACATACCAAGTGTTGAGAGTGCCCCCTCTCGCGCTACCAGACATTGTGCCTCAACCGCGGCGGGACGCAAGCGGCTAATTGCGGGGTGGAGCAAATTTTCCTGTGGATTGGGCAGGCCGGTGCCGCAATCCACCCGAAGCCGCGAGGGAGAGCCCCGGCAGGTGCGCCACCCGTCCGGCCCGGGCCCGCTGCGCGCAGGCTTTCGTCGATTCGAGCGCAGCGTCTATCGAAAGCCTGTTCCCGCCCGGCCCTGTCCGATGCTGTCTGCGCGTGACGGTGACTTGGAGCGGCGAGCCTTGGCCGGGGAGGACAATGATGAGAGTTGATCGGACAGGCGCGATGGTGCTGTTGCTCGCGACGCCCGCAATGGCGCAGCAGGCTCCGCCGGGCGGGCCGCCGCCGGCCGGCCCGGCCGTCCACGTCCAGAGCGGCGAGCTTCACGAGGCGTGGAACGGGCGCGTCAGCCAGGGTCCGCCGGTCGCCGCATTGCGCGAGTTCGACGGCTGGAGCATGGGCGCGGCCATGCCGCTTCCCCGGTCGGAACATGCGGTCGCCGAGCTGGACGGAAAGATCTGGGTGCTGGGCGGCTATCCGCCCGGGCGGCTGCCGTCCGACCTGGTCCAGATCTATGATCCGGCCACGAGCAGATGGTCGCTGGGCCCGCGCCTGCCGCAGCCGATCCACCACATGATGGTCAAGGCGGTGGGCGGCAAGCTCTACCTGATCGGCGGCGAGGTCGACGGCGCGAGCACCGGGCGGCCGCCGCTGTTCGTGGCGAACAGCTGGGTTCACGATCCGGCGGTCGGCGGCTGGGCCAGGCGCGCGCCGATGCCGACCGCCAGGAGCGGCGGCGGCGCGGCGGTGGTCGACGGCAAGATCTATGTCGCCGGCGGCCGGCCCCCCGGCGGTTCCGCCTTCGAGGTGTACGACCCGGCAACCGACACATGGGAAAAGCTTCCCGATCTCCCGACGCAGCGCAATCATCTGGCCATGGCCGCAATCAACGGCAAGATCATCGTCGCCGGCGGCCGCACCGGCCCGGGCGCCATGGCCGAGCGGGTCGACGTGGTCGAAATCTACGATCCCCGGACCCGCCGCTGGACCCGCGGCGCGCCGCTCCCGGCGCCGCGCGGCGGGATCACCGGCGCGGTGCATGCCGGCTGCATGTTCGTGTTCGGCGGCGAGGGCGAGCCAACGCACGTCCTGGGACTGACGCCAAACAGCTACGGCTATGATCCCCGCGCCAACCGCTGGACTCGGCTCCCCGACCTGCCGATCGCGGTCCACGGCCTCAAGGGCAGCGCCGTCATCGGCGGCCGGATCTTCCTGCCGGGCGGCGGGATCACGCTGGGCGGCAATTCCGGGACCAACGCCATGCAGGTGTACCGGCCCAGCATGCGCTGCGAGTGAGGACGCCGCGCGTCACGGAAGCGGACCCTCGACGGCGCCGGCAGAACGGATGCGCGCCTCGCAGCGCCGGCGCGTGCGGCGGCATCGGCCGATCCGCCGGAACAGTTGCGGGGGCGTAAGAGTCTGTTCGTTGCGGCCCTCGAAGGCCGCCGAAAAGAAAGGGCGGACATGAACCTCATCATCATCCTGATCATCGGCGCGCTGGTGGGCTGGCTTGCCGGCATGATCATGCGCAGCGGCGGCGGCCTTATCTTCGACATCGTCGTCGGCATCGTCGGCGCGCTGATCGCCGGCTTCCTGTTCGGCGGGTCGATCCTCGATGCGCCGCTCAGCGTCACCGCGATCCTCTACTCGCTGCTGGGCGCGATCATCCTGCTGGCGATCGTCAAGCTGGTGACGCGGGGGCGGGGCCGGCGGCTCTAGCCGCGGCGACCCGGCCGGCGTGGGAGGTTGAGACCCGCCACTTTTTGTAACGGGGTGCGCCAAACAGCACGTCAATGAGGTGGCGGGTCTCGGGCGGGGCTTTAGGAGACGGCTTGTGAACGCCGGCTGTCGATTGTCCTACAGCTCGCGCAGCGCGCTGGCCGGGCGCAAGGCGAGCAGGGGCAACGCGCCGAGCAGCGCGATGACGAGCGTAAGGCCGGCACCGGCCCCAAGCGTCCCCAGCACCACCTCCCAGTCCGGCTGCCAGCCGAACTCGAAGACGCGGGTGACGACGTACCAGGCGGCGGCAAGCCCAAGCGCCAGCGACACGGCGGCCAGCACCAGCGCCAGCAGCCCATATTCGAGCGCCTGGAGCCCAAGGATCTGGAGCCGGGTCGCGCCGAGGGTCTTGAGCACGACGCTGTCGTAGCTGCGCGACTGGCGCGCGGCCGCGAGCGCGCCGACCAGCACCGCGATGCCGGCGAGGATGGCGACCGAGGCGGCGGCGAGGATCGCGGCCGACATCTGGCCGAGCAGGGTCGCGATCTGGGCAATGATGCCCCGCACCGCGATGATCGAGGCGGACGGGAATGCCTGGAGCAAGGCGCGCGACACGGCGCGCTCGCTGGCCGGATCGATGGTGATGGTCGCGGCGAGATTGTGCGGCGCCGCCTGCAGCACCGAGGGCGGAAAGACGAGGATGTAGTTGAAGCCCATCGAGTCCCAGTTGATCTCGCGCAGCGAGGCGATGCGGGCGACGATCTCGCGGCCGAGGATGCTGACGGTGAGCGAGTCGCCGACGCCGACGCCGAGCACGTCGGCCGCCTCGCGGTCGATCGAGACCAGAGGCGGGCCGCGATAGTCGGCGGGCCACCAGCGGCCGGCGACCAGCTCGCTGCCCTGCGGCAAGGCGGCGCTGTAGGTGACGCCGCGCTCGCCGCGCAGGAACCAGGCACCCGGGGGCAGCTCGGCGAGATCGGCGACGCGGGTGCCGCCGAAGGCGGTGATGGTGCCGCGCAGGGTCGGCACGATGTTGAGCTCGGCCTCCGGCGCGGCGCGGCGGACGATGGCGGCGAAGCGGTCGCGCTCATCGGCAGGGACGTCGAGCACGAACTGGCTGGGAGCGCGGGCCGGCACGGCCCGGGCGATCTCGGCGCGCAGGCTGGTCTCGATGGCGGCGAGAGTGACGAACAAGGTGAGGGCGAGGCCGAGCGCGACGACGAGGGCGACGGTCTGGGCCCCTGGGCGGTAGAGGCCGGTGATCGCCAGGCGCAGCAAGGGGCGGCGCGGGCGCGGAACGGCGCGCGCGGCGCGGCGCACGCCAAGCCCGATCAGGCCAAGCAGCAGGATCACCGCGCCGGCGGCGCCGAGCACGCCGGCGACGAACATCGGCCGGTCCGAGGTGGCGAGCGCAAGCGCGACCACCAAGGCCGCGGCGGTGCCGGCGAGCAGCAGGGTGCGCGGGTCGGGCCGCCGCGGGGCCCCAAGCGCGTGGCGGAACAGGCCGGCGACCGGCTGCACGCGGGCGCGGGCGAGCGGCGGCAGGACGAAGATGAACGCCATCAGCAGGCCGAAGGCGGCGGCGGACAGCAGCGGCACCGGGTGCAGTCGGAAGGCCGGGCTGACCGGGAGCAGGTCGCCGGCGAGCGCAACCCCGGCGAGCGGCAGCAAAGCCCCGGCTGCTAGCCCGGCGAGCACCGCGGCGAGGGTGACCAGCCCGACCTGCAGCCCATAGACCCGGCCGATGTCGGCGGAGGTTGCGCCCAGCATCTTCAGCGTCGCGATGCCCTCGCGCTTGCGCTCGAGATAGGAGCCGACGCCGTTGCTGACGCCGATGCCGGCGATGATGAGGGCGGCGAGCCCGACCAGCGACAGGAACTGGCCCATGCGCGAGAAGAAGCGGCTCGCGCCGGGCGCGGCATTGTCGCGGTCGCGGATCTCCCAGCCGGCCGTCGGGAAGCGGGCCTTGAGGCGGTCGGCAAGCTTTTTGGGCGAGGTGCCCGGCTCCAGGCGCAGCCGGTAGCGGCTGGTGTAGAGGCTGCCGGGCTGGACGAGGCCGGTGCGCTCGAGCCCCGCGAGCGAGACGATCGCGACGGGCCCGAGGGTGAAGCCCTCGCCGACGCGGTCGGGCTCCTCGGTGATCGTCCCGGCGACGCGATATTCGGCCTCGCCGAAGCGTACCCGATCGCCGCGGCGCAGGCCGAGACGCTCGGCAAGCTCCGGCGCGACGAAGATGTCGCTGGCGCCGGGCGCGCGCGCCGCGCGGCCGTCGACGCGAAGCGCGCCGTAGAGCGGGTAAGCCGCGTCGATGCCCTTCAGTTCGGCAAGCACCGCCTCGTCGGCGCGGCGCGCCATCGCCCGCAGCCGGATGGTGGTGCTGAGCGCGCCCGCGCTGCGCATCGCCGCCAGCTCGTCCGGCGTCGCCTGGCGCTGGCTCATGCCGACTTGCAGGTCGCCGCCGAGGATCACCCGGCCGCGCGCGGCGATCTCGCTGGTGATGGCGGCGCCGAGGCTGCCGATCGCCGCCAGGGTCGCGACGCCGAGGAACACGCACAGGAACAGCAGGCGCAGGCCCGCGAGGCTGCGGTTGAGGTCGCGGCGGGCGAGGGTGGCGGCGGCGCGCCAGCCGAGCGCGCTCACGCCGCGCGGTCTCTGGCGGCCCGGTCGGCGGCGATGCGGCCGTCCTGCATCTCGACGATCCGCGCGCAGCGCTCGGCGAGGGAGGAATCGTGGGTGATCATCACCAGGGTCGCGCCGCTCTCCGCCTGGCGCGCAAACAAAAGGTCGATGATCGCCGCGCCGGTCGCCTTGTCGAGGTTGCCGGTGGGCTCGTCGGCGAACAGCAAGGCCGGGCCGGGGCCGACGGCGCGGGCGATGGCGACGCGCTGCTGCTCGCCGCCCGAAAGCTCGGCGGGATAATGGCCGAGGCGGTGGCCGAGCCCGACGGCGGCGAGCTCGCGCGCGGCACGGCCGAACGGGTCCTCGGCCTGCGCCAGCTCGAGCGGCACCGCGACATTTTCGAGCGCGGTCATGGTCGGCAGCAGATGGAACGACTGCAGGACGATGCCGATGGCGCCGCGGCGGGCGCGGGCGAGCTCGTCCTCGTTCTTGCTGGCGAGCTCCATGCCGGCGACCCGCACCTCGCCGCCGCTCGCGCGCTCGAGGCCCGACAGCACCGCCATCAGCGACGACTTGCCCGAGCCCGAGGGCCCGAGGATGGCGAGGCTCTGGCCGCGCGGCACGTCAAGATCGATCCCGCGCAGCACGTCGGTGCGCGCCGCGCCCGAGCCGAAGGACAGGGTGACATTGCGCGCACGGATCACAATATCCCGATCAGGGGTCTCGCGCATGTGAAGGAAAGTCCTTGGCGGAAGTGAAAAGCACGGCGGCATATGTAGGCGCGGCGCTGGCGCTGCAATGCGCGGCCTGTTCGCAGCAGGCGGCGACGCCGGCCCGGAGCGAGGCGCGCGCCGAGCAGGCGGCGGCCCAGCCGGCGCCGCGGGCCGACCAGAAGCTGGTGCTGGCGTTCGGCGACAGCCTTTATGCCGGCTACCGGCTGCGCGCCGATGAAGGCTTCGCGCCCGCGCTCGAGCGCGAGCTTGCCGCGGCCGGGATCAAGGCGAAGGTGGTCAACGGCGGCGTGTCCGGCGACACGACGGCCGGCGGGCGTGCGCGGCTCGCCTTCACGCTCGACGGGCTCGAGAGGAAGCCGGACCTGGCGATCGTCGGGCTTGGCGCCAACGACATGCTGCGCGGGCTCGACCCGGCGCAGACCCGGGCCAATCTCGACGCCATCCTCGCCGAGCTCGACCGGCGCCAGATCCCGATCGTGCTGACCGGAATGCTGGCGCCGCGCAACTACGACCAGCCCTACATCCGGGCGTTCGAAGCGATCTACCCCGATCTGGCGAAGCGCTACGGCGCGCCGCTCGATCCCTTCATCCTCGAAGGCGTGATCACCGACCCCAGGCTGCTGCTTGCCGACCGCGTCCATCCCAATGCCGCCGGGGTGCAGGTGATGGCGAGGCGGGTGGCCCCGATCGTCGCCCGCCGCCTCGGCGAAAGCGGCGGCGCGACCGACGCTCGCTAGCAGGTTCCAGAAAGGACGCGCCACGCGCCGCGTCTTGTGCTAGGGCCGGCCGATCACCGGCAATCCTTTTTCCGCAGCCGCTGGTGACTGAGGGTCGACCGACTCCCGCTTGCACTTCCGGAGTCTGCCATGACCCAAGCCACATCCCACGCAATCGAGGCGCGCGCATGAGCCGCGTGATGAACCTGTCGCTGAGCGAGGCCCAGGTGCTCGACCATTGCAAGAGCAAAAGCATCGGCATTTCCGCGCTCGAGCCGCTGCCGGGCGGCGGCGTGCGGCTGGTGTGCATGAGCAGCGAGGGCGCCGAGCAGGTCCGCAAGACCTTCAAGTCGAAGCTGATCGACATGGAGCGCGCGCGCACCCCCTACCGGCCGGCGCACCCGAGCTGGTAGCAGCGGCGCCCGGCCGCTAGCCGGACGAATCTTCGGCCGCGTCGGCCGCCGCTGTCGCGGCGTTCGCCGCGGCGCGCGCATCATGGCTGCGCTCGAGCCGCTGAAGCATGTCGGCGCGAGTCGTCCAGGCATCGGCGCTGCTTTCCATCCGCAAGCGCATGTGCGCGGTGTCGGTCGCGTCGGCGCGGACGCGGTCGTCGGCGGCCATTTCGCGGCAGCCGAGCGAAGTGTCCTCGCGCCTTCGGGTGACCGCGCGCGGCGGGGTCGTGGCTTCGCTGGCGTCTTCAGGCCGGTCGGTCATGGGGTGCCCTTCGATGAGGGGCCGACATCCGGCCGCCTTTCGCCAGAGGCGATGCCGCCGGCGTAACCGGCAGGAACGACTGATGGCCCGTTCAAGATGGGCTGGCGCGGGCGCACATGCAAGGTTGCGGCGGGGAAACGATCGTCGGCGCTAGCGCCTGATGAGCTTCGCTGCGCGGGCGAAGGCGGCTTCCTCGACGGCACGGAAGGCGCTTCGGCCGGCCGGCGGGTCGGCGGCAAGGCCGGTCGCGAAATAAGCGATGCCGACGCCGCGCGCGCGATCGATCCACAGTCCCGAGCGCAGCCCATAGGCCTCGCCGGCATGGCCAAGCCACTGGCCGCTCACCCGGCCGGCCCCGCCAACGGCGCCGCCGAGCGGATCGTCGCTACAGCCGGGGCGCGGGTTGGGGATCTGCTGGCTGCCGAGGCCGTAGCTGCAGTAGAAGCCCTTGTCGGTCTCGCCATTGCCGCCGTCGAACCGCCAGTGCGGTGCCAGCAGCAGGTCGACCGATTGCGGCGAGATGATGCGCACGCCATCGAGCGTGCCGCCGTTGAGCAGCATCTGCCCGACCCGCGCCAGGCCCCGGACCGAAATGCGCAGGCCCCCCTGCGGCGAGAACAGGGCGCCATTGTCGCCGGGGCGGTAGCGGGTGAGGTCGCAGGAATCGCCCTCGCGCACGAACACCGGGCAGTCGGGCTGCCTGCCCTTGAGGTCGTCGCGCACGACCTTGCCGTTTTGCATCAGCACCACGGCGCGGGCGACCGCGGCGTCGCTGCACGTCGGCCAGTTGAAGCAGGCGTCGATGCGCATCGGATCCAGCACCTCGCGCCGCATCCATTTGTCGAAGCGCTCGCCGGTGACCCGCTCGATAATCGAGCCGATCACCGGAAAGTTGAGGTTGGCATAGGTGAAGAAGCCGGCGCCCGGGCCGTGCCGCGAGTCCCAGCTGCTCGCCTCGCCGACCGTGGCCTGGACCGTCCCGCCGAGCCGGATCGCATATTGGTCGTCATGGTCGCGCAGCGAGCTGGTGTGCGACAACAAGTGGCGCAGGGTGATCGCCTGGTCCGGAAAGGCGGGATTGCGAAGCGGCCAGCCGAGCCATTGCGAGACGTCGGAGTCGAGGTTCAGCCGCCGCTGCTCGACCAGCTTCATCACCCCGACGGCCACCACCAATTTGCTGACCGAGGCGACGCGCGCCGGGTCGTCGGGGGTAATGGCGCGTCCCGTCGCCGGGTCGGCCAGCCCCTGGGCAAAGGTGCCGAGCTCCCGCGTCGCGTCGAACGCGATTCCGGCCTGGGAAACGGGTGTTGCCGTCATGCGCGGCTCAACGCTCGCGCAGCCGGTCAGCAACAGCAATGGAAGGATCGCCGTGCGCATGCCCATCAAGCTGGCACAAATCGGCAGGGACGCGAAGACGTATTGAGCGAAAGGGCGGTTGCCGCTATTGGCGGCGCGCGGACCGGGCCCCTCTGGCGGGCGCCAACAGGCGCCCCGCGATGTCGGACCGCATCGGAAAGCTTCCGATGCAACGAGGCCCGGCGCATGACCGCCAGCGCAAATCGCACGGAGCTTCCGATCGGACTTGGTTCGACCGAGAGGAGCATAAAAGTTGGAAAATCTGCTGTTCGCCGACTGGCTGGGGACCCCGGCCTGGTTCTGGCTCGCCTTTCTGGCCATGGTGGTCGCGCTGACCGCCTTCGACCTCGGGATCCTCAACAAGAAGGACCGGGCGATGGGCATTGCCGAATCGCTGAAGCTGTCGGCCTTCTACATCTCGATCGGCCTGCTGTTCGGAGCCTGGGTCTGGCATGCCAAGGGCGCCGAGCAGGGCATGCAATATCTGACCGGCTTCTTCATCGAAAAGGCGCTGTCGATCGACAATGTCTTCGTCATCAGCCTGGTCTTCACCTTCTTCGCCATTCCCCCCAAATATCAGTATCGGGCCCTGCTGTGGGGGATCGTCGCCGTAATCGTGCTGCGCGGCATCATGATCGCCGCGGGCGCCGCTTTGGTGGCGGAGGCCTATTGGGTGCTCTACATCTTCGCCGCCTTCCTGATCGCCACCGGCGTCAAGATGCTGTTCGTTGCCGACAAGCCGATGGACATCGGGGCGAACCCGGTGGTGCGCTTCGTGTCGGCGCGGATGCGGGTGACGCCGCAGCTGCACGGCCAGCGTTTCTTCGTGCGGGTGCCCGACGCGACGGGCCAGCGGCTGGTGGTCGCGGCGACGCCCCTGTTCCTGGCGCTGGTGGTCATCAACCTCGCCGATCTGGTGTTCGCGGTCGACAGCGTGCCGGCGATCTTCGCGATCACCACCGACACGTTCATCGTCTACACGTCGAACATCATGGCGATCCTGGGCCTGCGCGCGCTCTATTTCGCGCTGGCCGCGATGGTGCACCGGTTCCACTATCTCAAATATGCGCTGGCGCTGGTGCTGGTGTTCATCGGCGCCAAGATCTTCATCGCCGATTTGCTGCTTGGCGGCGCCAAGTTCCCGCCGGTGCTGAGCCTCGGCGTGACCTTCGCACTGATCGCCGGCGGCGTGCTCTACTCGCTGTGGAAAACCAGGAGGCCGTCGCTGCCGGCGGCCTCCTAGCAAGTCACCCCTGCGTGCCGGCCGGGCAGTCGCCGACGCGGCGGCCGGTCAGCGCGCGGGTGGCGCTATAGTCGCCCTCGCCGCTGAAATAGGTGTTGCTCAGCACCTCGATCTCGAAGCTGTCTTCCTTGAAGGTGCCGTTGGCGAGCTGCATGACGCCGCCCTTGCCGCTGCGCTGGCAGTTGAGCTGGACGTTGATGCGGCCGTTGCGCACGAACGACGTGTCCTCGCGGCACTTGTCGCCGGGGTTTTCCGCCAGCAACTTGTGGTCGAGCTTGCCGTCGGGCGCGATGCAGGCGCGCACCGCCGCGACGCTCGCGCCGGCCTTGAGCGGGGTGGCGGGCGTCGAGCTGTCGGTCGACCTGACCTCCTTGACCGTGCCGGCGACCTCATATTCGCCTGGCTGAAGCGCCGCCGCCTTGGTCTCGGCCGGCTTCTGCTGCGGCGCCTCGCCGCCGCACGCCGAAGCCAGCGCCGCAATCCCGATGATGCCCAACATTCTCATCCTGCTCTCCCCTTTTTGCCTTGCTGGCCGTCCCACGCGCCGACGCGCCGCGCGTCGAGCTGCAGGGTCATCGTCATTCCGGCCATGCGATGAGCATATGGCCCCGTTACGCTTTGGCAATGCGGCGCGGGCCGGCTGCCGTGCGCGGGCTAGTGGCTGGCGGGCGCGACGTTGGCGTTCATGCGGAAGATGTTGGCCGGGTCGTAGCGCGCCTTGATCTGCGCCAGGCGCGGATAGGCGCTGCCGTAGGAGGCGCGGACATCCTCCTGCCGGTCCTCGCCCGACAGTGCATTGGTGTAGCTGGCGTCGCTGCAGAACGGCCGCCAGCTTTCGTAGACCTGGCGCGACCAGGCGATCTGCCGCGCGTCCTCGGCCGGGTCCTCCCAGCCCGACAGCACCAGCGCGTCCCAGCGGGCGTCGCGATGCGCGAAGGCGGTGGCGTCCGGGGCCACACGGTTGGCGGCATTGCCGATCTGCTGGAGCAGGAAGACGGTGTGCGGCGAGGGGGCGGCGGCGAACTGCCCGGGCAAGGCCTCGACATGGCCGTCGCGAAGCTCGGTGACGAGCGCCGACTTCCAGTAATAGCGCCGGCCGCGCGGGAAGGCGTCGTCGAGCGCGGTCTGGAGCGCGAGATAGGGCATCGGCCCCATCTGGTCGACCACCGGCGGCCCGAACGCCTTGATCGGCGCAAGCGCCTGTTCGCCCTCCTCGAGCGAGCCGCAATGGCAGGCGGCGATGGCGATGACCTTGGCGCCGTCCGGCATGGTCATCATCGCGCAGGCGGTGTTCACCTCGTCCGGGTTCGAGGCGCAGAAATCGCGATAGAAATGCAGGACGTCCCGGGCGCGGTCGAGCGGGTGGGCGACCATTCCGCCGTAGATGGTCGGGCCGACCGGGTGGAGCCGGAACGCGAAGTTGGTGACCACGCCGAAATTGCCGCCGCCGCCGCGGATCGCCCAGAACAAATCGGGATTTTCCCCGGCGCTGGCGCGCAGCCGCTCCCCCTCGGCGGTGACGATCTCCGCCGACAGCAGATTGTCGCAGGTGAGGCCGTGGCGGCCGGCAAGCCAGCCCAGGCCGCCACCAAGCGTCAACCCGGCGACCCCGGTGTCCGAGATGGTGCCGCCGGTGGTGGCGAGGCCGTGGGCCTGCGTGGCCTGGTCGACGTCGCGCCAGCGCAGGCCGGGCTCGGCCCGCGCAATGCGCGCCGCCGGGTCGACCTCGAGGCCGGTCATCGGCGACAGGTCGATCATCAGCCCGCCTTCGCAGACGGCGGCGCCGGCCGCGCTATGGTCGCCGCCGCGGACCGACAACAGCAACCCCTGGGCGCGGCCATAGGCGATCGCCTCGGCGACGTCGGCGGCGCTGGTGCAGCGCGCGATCGCGGCCGGGCGGCGGTCGATCATCCCGTTCCAGATGCGCCGCGCGTCGTCGTAGCCCGGGTCCCCGTCGCGCAGCAGCGTGAGCCCAGGCAAGTGGCGCGGTGACGGCGAGGAAAAGGACTGTTCAGCCATGGGTGCCCTCCGGTTCGCAAAATGGGGGCTGCCGTTCGGCACTGGGCAGCGGATCGGCGATACGCGCTGGCGCTCAGACTGAGCGGACCGTCCACCGCGGTCAACCCCGCGCTTTTCCGCGATCAGTCCAGCTTCGAGCCGCTCAGCAGCAGCCGGGCGGAGCGCCGCTGGCGCGCGCCTCCTGGATCGGCGGGCAGGGCGTGTCGGCATAGGAGCAGAAGACGCAGCAATCGCCGGGCTTGGGCCGCAGCACGGCCGCGCAATGCCGGCAGTCGTAAAAAAACTGGCAAAAGTCGGTCGGCATGGTCTCGGTCGAAACCCCGCCGCACATGGGGCAGGTGAGCGTCGCCAGCGCGGTCAATGCGCCAGCAGCCGCATCAGCGGCGCCTCGATCGACGGCAGCAGGGCCGACAGGACCACCATCGCCGCCGCCGCGGCGAGGATGATCGGGGTTGCGCCCCCCGGGGCCTCGCAATTGGCGTCGGCGAGGCAGGCGCGCCGCCGCCGCAGATGCAGATACCAGCCGGCGGCGACCGCCAGCAGCGCGAGGACCGAGAGCGGCGCGTGAAACGGCGTCAGCCGCGCCAGCCCGCCGGCGCCGATGCCGACGCCGGCCAGCGCCAGCGGCAGCAGGCAGCAGGCGGCGCCGGCGACCAGGCCGCCGAAGCCGGTCACCGCGCCGAGCGTCGCAAGTCCCTTGTCCGTCGCTCTCATGTTCAATCCTGCCGCCTAGAAGCCCGCCTCGTGCTTTCCACCCGTCGGCGATGTTCCGCAATGGGTGAATTGCGGCAAGCGGCGGCCGCGCCCATATCTCGCGCGATGGCGATCCAGATCCGCACTTCGCTGGCCGAGCCCGAGACCGGCGAGACCTTCACGCCGCACCGCCCGGCCAGGCCCGACAAGGCCGAGGGGGGGCGCAGGTTCGTGCTGCGTT
>DATLFV010000054.1:0-2892 GCA_035540875.1 Sphingomicrobium sp.
AATCATGGCCCCGCTTCATCTGATATTCGCAGGGCGTGTTGCAGCTGAGCCCCGACACCAGCTTCACGGTGGCGCCATTGGGATCGGACTGGAAGCCGACCGGCTGGCTGGTACCGTTGATGACGGTTGCGCAACCGGCCATGGCGAAAGATGCCGTTGCGAGCGCAACGGCAGACAGCATTTTCTTCAAGCTAGAACCCCCAAACAAGCGCGGCTGGATTGCCACACCGGTCTAGATAAAGGGCAACAGCACGGGATGCGCAAGCTGGAGCTGCACTCGGGCATTAGCAAAGAGGTTAACGTTGCCGGGCAAGCACACCAGTCGAGCATCGCTGACCTTCGGCATGTGATCCGCAATTCGCCATGAACACCGCCTCCCGCCGAGCGTTCGCAGTGGGCAGGACGAGGAGTTTGACGATGGCGAACGAAGGACAGGCGGCAGGCGGCGGCGGGCTCGGCGAACGGGAGCTCGCCCCCGCCACGAGCGAGACGCTGGGCGGCAGCGGCGGCGCCGCGGGCGGCGGCACCCGGGCAGGCGCCGGCGAGCCCAGCGGCGCGGACAGCGACCGCGCGCTCAAGACCGGCGACGGCGGTGACCTGGCGGCGGGCGGACAGACGATCGCGGCGACGGGCGAGCTGGCGGGAACATCGGACAGCGCGATCGCGGCGGAAGCAGCCGCGCTCGGCAATGCCGACGGCAGCCTGGCCGACGCGGCGAGCGGCGGCGGCTCTGCGGGGCCGACGATCGGCGATGCGGTCGGCGGCAGCGCCGGGCGCGACATCGGCTCCGGCACCCCCGGCGACCGCGGCGAGCTGGGCGGCGGCGACCCGCTGCGCTGAAACGGCGCGGCGTCGGACCGCCTCGACGCTGCGCCGAGCCGCCGGGCCTTCGCTGCCCCGCGGTTCGTTGTCGTCGAGGAGGTACAAGCATGAGCAACGACAACAAGCGCGACAATGACACGCTGCAGAGCGGCGAAGGCGATCTCGCGCTCGGCCAGGACGAGCGCGCGTTCGGCGCCGGCGGCCAGCAGGTGCAGCGGCCGCTGGACGGCAACGACGCGCCCGACCGGGATGCGGGCCGCGACGCCACTTTGCCCGGCGATGCCCAACCCTCGAGCAGGCAGGACTGACGCGATGAGCAGCAGCAAGCATGACAAAGGCGAAAGCCCGTTCACCGACGACCTCGAGCGCAACCCCGGCATCGGCCAGTCCAAGGGCAGCTTCGCCACGGGCATCGCGCCTGGCGAGATCGCGGGCGACAAGACCGTCGAGGGCGACGAGGAGAATGATCCGACGGCGACCGGCGGGCTGCTCCACGACCAGCCGGGCGAGAAGACCCGCTAGGCGACGCTCTCGGCCGCCAGCACGGCGCCGATCCAGCGCGTGAGATCGGCGTCGAGCTGATCGCGGCACTCGTCGAGCCCGTGACGGCAGCCGGGATAGAGGATCAGCTCCCGGGGCTCGGCTGCGCGCCCGTAGAGCCGGCGCGAGCATTGCGCGGGCAGCACCTCGTCGTTGCCGCCGTGGACGAACAATAACGGCCGCGGGCTGAGCGGCGCGAGGTCGCCGATGCCGGCGCTCTGGCTGCTGAGCGCTGCGACGGCGACCACCAGGCTCGATTCGGCAGCGGCGTTGAGCACGACGGCGCCGCCGAAGCTGTGGCCGACCAGCACGACCCGGCTGCGGCCCTCGCGCTCCAGCCAGGCGAGCCCTACCAGCACGTCGAGCACGCATTCGGGGAGATTTGCGGGGTGGCGGTAGGCCAGCTCGAGCGAGGCGACGCCCTGCTCCCGGAGGCGCGCGCCGAGCCGCGTGTAGACACCGCCCGCCGGCCCGCCCAGGCCGCCGCCGGCGCCGAACACCCACAGGACCGCCGCCGCGCCCTCGTCGGCGCGGTGGAAGCGGCAGGTGATGGTGCCGCGATCGGTGATGAGGCCGACATGCTCGCGCACCGCATTGGCGCTGCGCTCGACACCGACAAGGCTGATCGCGGACTCGGCCACCGGCTTTCCCGGGCCTAGATGAAGGGCTTGCCGCCGGTCACCGCGATGGTCGCGCCCGACACGTAGCTGGCCTCCGCCGACGCCAGCATGACATAGACCGGCGCCAGCTCGCGCGGCTGCGCCGGGCGGCCGAGCGGATAGTCCTTGCCGAAGTTCTGCACCTTTTCCGGCGGCATGGTGGCGGGGATCAAAGGCGTCCACACCGGCCCGGGCGCGACGCAATTCACGCGAATGCCCTTGTCCGCGAGCATCTGCGCAAGCCCGCCGGTGAAGTTCTGGATCGCCCCCTTGGTGGTCGCGTAGGCGAGCAGCTGCGGGCTCGGCGTGTCGGCGTTGATCGAGGTGGTGTTGATGATCGAGGCGCCCGGCTTCATGTGCGGAACCGCGGCCTTGGCGAGGTAGAACATGGCGTGGATGTTGACCCGGAAGGTCCGGTCCCACTCCTCGTCGGGAATTTCGCTCAAATCCTCGAACGTGTCCTGGTGCGCGGCATTGTTGACCAGGATGTCGATGCCGCCGAGTTCGCTCACCGCGCGCTCGACGATTGCCCGGCAACGCTCCGGGCTGGCGATGTCGCCGGGCACGCGCACGCAGCGCCGCCCCGCCTGCTCGACCAGCCGGCAGGTCTCGGCCGCATCCTCCTCTTCCTCCGCAAGGTAGGAGATGAGCAGGTCCGCGCCCTCGCGGGCGAAGGCGATGGCGACCGCGCGGCCGATACCGCTGTCGCCGCCGGTGATGATCGCCTTGCGGCCCTCAAGCTTGCCCGAGCCGACATAGCTGTCCTCGCCATGGTCGGGACGCGGGTCCATCGCCTCGGTGAAGCCGGGAATCTCTTGTTCCTGCTCGGGAAACGGGGGTTTGGGAT
Source organism: Sphingomicrobium sp. (assembly GCA_035540875.1). GTDB lineage: Bacteria > Pseudomonadota > Alphaproteobacteria > Sphingomonadales > Sphingomonadaceae > Sphingomicrobium. The sequence continues at coordinate 2,869 of DATLFV010000054.1, forward strand.
CGTCGGTCATGGGCTCGCTCGCTG
>DATLFV010000055.1:0-23603 GCA_035540875.1 Sphingomicrobium sp.
CTGGTCGAGGACGGCATCATGCTGTTCAAATATTGGCTGTGCTGCGACCAGGACAGGCAGGAGGAGCGCTTTCTCAACCGGCTGCACAACCCGCTCAAGCGCTGGAAGCTGTCGCCGATCGATCTCGAGGCGCGCACCAAATATGAGGAATATACCAGGGCGCGCGAACGGATGCTGGCCGCGACCCACACCGATTTTGCGCCCTGGACCCTGATCGACTGCAACGATCAGGCGCTTGGCCGGCTGACCCTGCTGCGCGATCTTCTCGACCGCGTGCCGGACACCGAATTGCCGCTGAACGACATCGAGTGGCCGCCGCTGCCGGGGCCGCCCGGCAGGGAGCGGTTCGAGACGCTGCAGCCGATCCCCAGCTTTCCGGTCGACCAGCCGCAACGGGCTGGCTGACGCGAGGCCGGCGCCAGTATTGCGCCGCCTCGCGAAAAGCGTAGCCTTCGAGTCGCTCGTCTGCTCGGCACGGGGGAGGGACATGAAGGGGTTGCGGCTGTTTGCGCAGATCAGCGCTTTTTATCTGCTGGTCGGCGGCGCGGTCTATCTGGCGCTGGCCCTGTTCCCGACCGCCAGGGACTATCTTCCGGTCGGCGGCGTCGAGGAGCTGATCAACCAGCCGCAGCAGGCCGGCGCCAATGCTCTCACCGGGGCCGGAGTGCAGCAGGCGGAGACGGTCGGCAACCTCGGCGAAAGCCTGTTCTGGCTGTCGACGGCGATCCTCGCGGCTTTCCTGACCACGCTTCCGGTTAGCTGGCTGTACATGTCGATCCGCCACGGCGACGAATATGACCAGTCGATGATCAGCACGATCATCATATTGCCGATGGTCGTCACCGGCATCGTGGTCATCGTCCAGAACTCGCTGGCGCTGGCATTCTCGCTCGCCGGAATTGCCGGTGCCGTGCGCTTCAAGAACTCGCTCAAGAGCTCGGGCGACGCCTTGTTCATCCTGCTGTCGGTCGGCATCGGCCTGTCGGCGGGGATCGGCGCGGTCGAGCTCGCCTTCGTCATGTCGATCGCGTTCAACTACGGCTTCATGGCCCTGTGGTTCACCGAATATGGCGAACGCGAAGGCATGAAGCGCTACATGAGCGACTTCGAGGTCGATCCCGTGACGGGGACGCCTGCCGCGCCTGCCGCGCCTGCCGCGCCGCCAGTGCCGCCGCCGCCGCAATGAGCGGCGTTCAGCGGATGCAGTTTTTCAGGACCCGCTCGCCGACGTCCTGATCGGTGGCGATGTCCGCGAAGAAGCCGTCGAGATAAGCCGCCGCCTTGCGCCGCGCGCTCTCGTCCAGCCCGGGCGTTGCGCCGAGCGAGGCAAGAAGCGCCGGTCGTTGCGCGCGGAACTCGGCCGCGGCGGCAAGAGCTTCGGCGTTGAAGAAGCAATAGCCCATGTAGTGCCGCTTGCGGACCGAGCCGACGGGGATCACGTCGGGCGGGGTCGCATAGGGCGCGTCGACCAACCCCGAAAAGTCGAAGTCATAGGGGACGGGGATGAGCCGGCCTGGCGCGCCGGCTGGCGCCACCAGCCGGAAGTTGTGGCAGCAGCCCTCGCCGGGCGGACCGGCGCGCATCGACCAGTCGAGATTGCCGATCATGTAGGCGAACATCGCCGCGCGCGCCGCGTCGCGCCGGCTGAGCTGGGACGGGGAGATGCGGTCGCCGACCGCGGCGCGTGACCCGCCCAGGCGCGCTGCCAGGTCGTCATGCTCCTCGATGAAGAAGCCCATGCGGCTGGCGAACGGCCGGCCGCCGCCATCGACATAGTCGATGCTTGCAAGGCGCACCCGGAAGCTTGCCGGGGTCAGCTGATTGTACAGCCGGTAGGCGGCATATTCGAGCAGCAGGTGCTGCTGGAACCCGGGCGCGGCGCGGCAGTGGGTGACGAGCTTGAGCCGCCTTTGGCCTTCGAACAGCGAAGCGGCGGGCGGCGCGACGGGAAATTCAACGCGCAGCGGCGGGAATTGGCAGACATCGCGCTTGAGCCGGGTGATGCCGCGCGGCGACAAGCGGACCGGCAGGGTCTCGGAGGTTGGCACGGCGACCGTCAGGCTCGCCTCGCGCGGCTCCCGCCCGCGGGTCCCCCGCGCGAACTCGGCAATGGGCCCGCGGATCGTCAGCCGGATTGGCGAGTCGTCGACGAACAGGCGCTTGGCCGGCGCCGCAGCCGAAGCCGGAGCCGCCAGCGCGAGCATCGCGAACAGCAGCATGCAGCGCGCCCGGACCGTCATCGCCTTTGCCCCGCCGAACTCCTGGCGAGCTGCCGGGCGATGGGGGTGCCGCCGACGATCTCGAGGTAGCTCAAAGTCCCACCATAGGCGCGCGAAATGCCGGTATCGATCCGCACCAGCCGGCCGCCGTTGCTGATCTGGATCCCGGCGGGCGTGGGCGTATGGCCGACGACCATGCGCCGCACGTCATAGGCCGCGAGCGCGGCGGCGATTTCCTGGTCCACAGTCGGGTAGGGCGCTGCGCCCGGTTGGGCGGCCGGCGCCTTGCCACGGATGACCAGCCCGCGATACCACAGCGGCCCGAACTCGTCGTTGATGATCGAAGTCGGCGCCTCGTCCTGCGCGGCCAGGGCCGCAGCGACCGCGCGGTTGATCTGCTCGAGCGGCATCGCCGCATAGCGCATGCTGATGCCGCCGTGGACGAACAGGCTGTCGCCGATCCTGGCGACCGCCGGGTTGGCGATGGTCCAGCGGCCGAGCTCGCCCGATGGGCTCCACGCCTGCTGGTGCTCGATCTTGCCGAGTGGAGTCTCGGCCATCCATGCCGCCTTGATCGCCTCGCTCGACATGGCCGGCGTGCGCGCGCGGTACGCCGCCTCCAGCCTGGTCCGCAGCGCTGCAAAGGCGCGTTCGCGGCGCTCCGCCGAGCGGCGATCGGCGAAGGCCGCATACTCGCCGGGATGCACGTAGCGCAGGTCGCCCGTCATGTTCATCGCTTCATGGTTGCCGACCAGCACGACGACGCGCCCGCCCTTGCGCGGCGCCGCGCGCTGGAGCTGCATCAGCTCGCGGATGATCCTGAGGGAATCGGGGCCGCGGTCGGTGATGTCGCCGGTCTGCACGAGGATGGCGTTGCCGCCCGCCCAGCGGCCGCGGGCATCGACCAGCCGCGCCGCCCGGGCGATGGCGCGCCACGCTTCATAGTCGCCGTGGAGGTCGCCGACCGCGACGATGCGCTGCGGTTCGGCGGCGGGCGTGAGGGAGGGGGTCGCGATGGTCACCAGCGCCGCGACGGCACATGCCAGCCGCACCAATAAACGCTTCGCCTGCGCCCCGCTGGCCCGCACGTCCGCATCGCTCCTGCCCGGAGAAACGGCGCCAGCATATCAGCGCGACGGCAGCCTGTCGCTAGCTGCCGAAGACGCTGTCGAGGATGCGGGCGTAGATGCGGGTCAGCGCGTGCAGGTCCTCGACGCTCGTGCTTTCGTCGAGCTTGTGCATGGTCGCGTTGGGCAGGCCGAAGTCGACCACCGGGCAGAGCTGGATGAGGAAGCGGCCGTCGGAGGTGCCGCCGCTGGTCGACAGCTCGGGGGCGATGCCCGTTTCCGCCTCGATTGCGCTGGTGACGACATCGTACAAGGGGCCGGGCGGGGTCAGGAACGCCTCGCCGGAAATGCGCGCACGAACCGTCGCTTGCGGCGCCTCGCGCCTTGCGATCTCCTCGACCATTCGCACCAGATCGGCGCCGCGCTGCAGGTTGTTGAAGCGGATGTTGAGCTGCGCGGTGGCGCTGCCGGGGATGACGTTGCTCGCCTGCGTGGGAGTGGAGACTCCGGTGAACTCGAGGTTCGAGGGCGGGAAGGCGTCGGTGCCCTCGTCGAGCCGGAGCGCGTCGAGCGCGGCCATGATCCGCGCCAGCCTGGGCAGCGGATTGTCGGCGCGGTGCGGGTAGGCGACATGGCCCTGCGTGCCGGGCACGTCGATCCACATGTTGACCGAGCCGCGGCGGCCGATCTTGACCGTGTCGCCGAGCCGGCTGTTGGAAGTCGGCTCGCCGATCAGGATCATGTCGGGGCGGATTGCGCGTTCGTTCAGCCAATCGATGATGCTCGGCGTGCCGTAGGTCGCATAGCCTTCCTCGTCGCCGGTGATCAGCAGCGAGACGGTGCCGCCGCGCTGCTCGACCCGTGACAGCGCCGCGACGAATGCGGCGATCGCACTTTTCATATCGTTGGCGCCGCGGCCGATCAGCCGCCCGTCGACGATGCGCGCCTTGAACGGATCGCCGCTCCAGCCTTCGCCGGGGGGCACGACGTCGAGATGGCCGGCGAAGCCGAAGTGCGGCGCCCCCCGCCCACGGATCGCCACCATGTTCTCGGTCGGCCCGTCGGGCGGCTCGCCGAGCGTGAAGCGGTGGACGGTGAATCCCAGCGGCGCCAGCGCCGCCTCGAGCACGTCGAACACTTCGCCGCTGGCGGGCGTGACGCTCGGCACGTCGATGAGCGCGGAGGCGAGTGCGACCGGGTCGAGGGGCGGGGCCATGGCCGACCCACTAGCTGCGGCGCCGCCGTTCGTCGATTGGTCGAAAACAGGCTTGCACCCGCGCTACATTTGTAGCATCGCTACATTTGTAACGGGAGACGAGTCGATGCTGAGCAAGCTGCCGCCGCGGGAACGCCAGATCGTCGACTTGCTGTACCAGCGCGGCGACATGGCCGTCGCCGAGATTTGCGACGCGCTTCCCGACCCGCTGAGCGGCTCGGCGGTCCGGGCGATGCTGCAGCGGCTGGAGCGCAAGGGGTTCGTGCAGCGGCAGGATTCCGAGCGCGGCTTTCTCTACAGTCCCAAGCTCGACGACAATGTCGCGCGCAAGTCGGCGTTGAGCGAGGTCGTTCGAGTCTTCTTCAACGGTTCGGCCGCCGGCGCCGCGACCGCATTGCTGGGAATGTCCGACCGGCTCGAAGCCAGGGAACTCGACGAGCTCGAGCAGATGATCGCCAGGGCTCGTGCAGCGAAGGGAGGCCGCTGATGGACGCGTTGCTGCTGATCGCCGCGAAATCGCTGCTGATCGCCGGCGGCGCGCTGCTGCTGATCAAATTGGCGCACAGGAGGTCGGCCGCCGACCGCAGCCTTATCGCCCACCTTGGGCTGGCCGCCATATTGTTGCTCCCGCTGGCGGCGATCGCGCTGCCGGCGCTTACCGTCGAGGCTCCCGCGATGCTTGCCGGTTCGGAGCCTGCGGCGGCCGCACCCGCGCCGCTCGAGATTTCCGCGACTGGCCCGATTGCAGCTGCGCAAGGAGCGGCCGATCTGGCCAGGTTTCCGGTTGCGCAGCAGCAGCCGACGGTCGCAGCCCCGATCGACTGGCTTGCCTGGGCCTATGGGTTTCCCGCCGGTCTGCTCCTACTGCTTACCCTGATCGCTTTGGCGCGGCTGTTCTCGCTAAAGGCACGGGCCACCGTCCTCGTTGACACGAAATGGCTGAGCGCGCTTGCCCACGCCCAGCGCCGGATGGGCTTCAAGTCCGGCACGGCCCTGCTCACCAGCGATGAGCTGCCCTCGCCGATCAGCTGGGGCCTGATGCGCCCGGTGATCCTGCTCAACACCAGCGCCGCCGAGGCCCGGCGCGACGCCGAGGCGATCATCGCCCATGAGCTTGCCCATGTCGCGAGCCTCGACTGGGCCAAGTTGCTGCTCTCCCGCGTCACGGTCGCCTTGTTCTGGTTCAATCCGCTGGTCTGGGTGCTTGCCCGCGAAGCGCACCAGCTGCGCGAAGAGGCGGCCGACGATGCCGTGCTCCAGTGCGATATCGAGGACACCGACTATGCCAATCTGCTGGTCGGGGTCGCGCGCCACGAGTGCCGCGGCCTCCTCATCGGCGCCCACGGCGTTGCCCCGGGCCGGCACTCGCTGACCCGCCGAGTGAGACGCGTCCTCGACAGTGCACTGGCGCGGGCGCCGGGCGGCTGGCGCTGGACCAGCGCCGCGGGCTTCTTCGCAGTGGGCATGGTCGTGCCGATCGCCGCACTGCAACTGGTTGCTCCGGCCCCAGCCACCGCGTCGGCGAACGCCCCCGCCACGCCGCGCCAAACAGTGCAGGCCGCTGCGCCTGCAGCGGTCGCCCACAGCCCCGCCATGGCGGCCGGCGCTGCTGCGATCGTCGCCGCTGAAGCTCCCGCCAAGGCGGCGCCGGCCGGCAAAGAGGAGCGGGATCGTGATCTCGACGCCAGCATCGACAAGAGCATCGTTGCCGACGTCGATGTCGATGTCGACGTGGATGTCGATCTCGATGCCAAAAGATCTTCCGGTAACCAGGTGCGCGTCGCCGCCGCCAGGGCCCCCATTGCACCGATCCCGCCGTTGCCGCCTCGGCCCCGCAGCGCCACCGATCGCGAGATCGAGCAGATCATATCCGCGCGGGTCCACCGGGTCGACGCAGCCTATATCTCGCAGATGCGCGCGGCCTCTCCCCGGCTCGCCCAGCTGCCCATGGACAAGCTGATCGCGCTCAAGATCCACGGCGTGACCCCCAGCTTTGTGCGCGAGCTGACCGCGGCAGGCTACGCCAGTCTCGACGCCGACCAGATCGTCAATGCCGCCATTCACGGCGTGAGCCCTGGCTACGTTCGCGCAATGGCCCAGGCGGGAGTGCCGAGGATGGCTTTCGATCAGCTGGTGCAGATGAAAGTCCTCGGCGTCTCGCCCGACTATGTGCGCAAGCTGCGCGCCACCGGCTTCATGAATCTCACCACGTCGCAGATCATGAACATGAGAGTTCATGGCGTCGATCCTGAGGATTTGCGGGCAGCGCGCGACAGCCCGTAGCTCGTTTCCCCAGCGCACCGATCCCGTTCGCAAAAAGCCAACTTCGCGCCCGCCATTGCGGGTGAACCACCGAACGCGCCTCGAGCACTCGACAAGGAAACGCCGATGTTGAGAATCTCCACCGCCGCCCTTCTCATCCTGACCGCGTCCGCACCCTTGCTGGAAAGCCCTGCCCGTGCCGCGGAGATCGGCTGGTCGATCCAGCGGCCGGGCACACGTCCCGAGGCCGGCAAGGTGCAGCTGCGGATCGAGAGCCAGTGGGGCCGCAGCAATCGCAGCAGCTGGTCGCGCGACTATCCGCTCACCGATCTCCAGGGGCTGAGCTCTGCTCAACTGGCGGGGCAGCCGGCACCGGTCCGCTTCGCCCTCGCCCGGGAAGCCGGACGGCTCGATTGCAGCGGCGTCGCCGGCAATTCCGCCGGCAGCGGCAGCTGCAGCTTCGCCGGCAATCCGGCGTTCGCCTCGTACCTCGCTGCGCGCGGCATTGGCCAGCCGGGCGAGCGTCACGCCTTCGCGCTGACGATGAGCGGCGTGGGACGGCCGCTGATCGATGCGCTTACCTCGCTGGGCTATCCCCGCCCCACTGTCGACCAGCTGGTGGCGATGGGCATCCACGGGGTGACGCCCGATTTCGTGCGTGGCCTTGCCGCCACCGGCTACCGGTTGAAGTCCGCCGACGAGCTGGTGGCGTTTCGCATCCACGGGGTCAGCGTCGACTATATCCGCGCCATTGCCGCCGCCGGGCCGCAGCTACGCAACCTGCCGGCGGATTCGCTCGTCGCTTTCAGGATCCACGGCGTGACGCCGGAGCTGGTGCGCACCTACGCGTCGCTCGGTCATCGGCTCGACAAGGACGCCATCGTCAGCATGCGGATCCATGGCGTGACCCCGCAGTACATCCGCGACATGGCTGCCTTGGGCTATGGCCGGCTGACCGCGGACCAATTGGTCTCCATGCGCATCCACGGCGTCACGGCCGATTATGTGCGCGCGCTCCACAGCCAAGGGCTGCGTCCCAGCTCGGCCGATCAACTCGTGCGGCTGCGCCTGTCGGGCTACCGCCCGGGCCAGCGCTGACGTTCGCTCCAGTTCTCGGAAGGATCACGACCATGACTTCCCGACAGCGTGCCGCTCGCAGCGCTCTGTTCCTGTCCGCAGCGATTGCGGCGGTGCAGTCCGCCAGTCTCGCCGCGCAAACCGCGTCCGATCCGGCGCCGGCGCCCGCGCCGGCGACCGCAGCGGCGCCAAGCGGCGCCAAGCGCGTCTACACGCCCGCCGACTTCGCGCGCTTTGCGCCCCGGAACGCACTCGACATGGTGCAGCAGGTGCCGGGCTTCTCGATCCGCCAGGCGGACCAGGAGCGGGGGCTCGGCCAGGCTTCGGAGAACGTGCTGCTCAACGGGCAGCGCGTGCCGAGCAAGTCCGGCGGGGCGATCGCCGAATTGCAGAAGATCGCCGCCTCCAGCGTCGAGCGGATCGAGATCGTCGACGCCGCGACGCTCGAGATCGCCGGCCTGTCGGGACAGGTCGCCAACGTCATCGCCAAGGCCAAGAAGTCGACCGGCCAATTCTCCTGGCGGCCAGAGATGCGGGCGCATTATGCCGACCCGCTCTTCACCCGCGGCGATGTCAGCTACTCGGGCACGCGCGGCGCGCTGGATTACACGCTCGGGTTCGACAGCAGGGGCAATCGCAGCGCGGCCGGCGGCCCGACGACCATCTACAATCCCGACGACAGCGTGCGCGAGTTTCGCGACGACGCCTGGCGCAACAATTACGACAGCCCGAAGCTCAGCGGCCGCTTCACGCTCAACCGTGCGGGCGCGGGCGTCGGCAACCTCAACCTCGCCTTCATGCCCCTGCGGGTGCGCTTCGATGAAACCAGCGAGCGCGACCGGCCGAACGGCGTCGACCGGGTGCGCACGACCCGCAGCTCGGTCGACGGCTTCAACTATGAAGTGGGCGGCGACTATTCGTTTGGCCTGGCCGGCGGCGCGCTCAAGCTCATCGGCCTGCGCAAGTTCGGCCGCGAGCCGTTCCGGTCGACCGCCATATTCGACTTCGCCGACGATTCCCCCGACGTCGGCGACCGCTTCGAGCGCGACGGCCGCAGCAGCGAGTGGATCGGCCGCGCCGAGCAGAGCTGGAAGGTTGGCAGCAACGACCTGCAAATCTCGGCCGAGGCGGCGTTCAACACGCTGAGCAGCGCCACTCGACTGTTCGAGCTGCGCCCCGATGGCGAATTCCAGGAAATCCGTTTCCCGGGCGGCACCGGACGGGTCAAGGAGGACCGCTACGAGGTGCTCGGTACCTGGGGCCGGCCGCTCGGCCCCACGCTGACCATGCAGCTGGCGGCGGGCGGCGAATATTCGCGGCTCAGCAGCGCCAGCGACGTCGCCGAGCTGTCACGCAGCTTCTTCCGCCCGAAGGGCAGCCTGTCGCTCGCCTGGAAGCCCGGTGACGATCTCGACGTCAGCCTGAAGGTTCGGCGCCGAGTCGGGCAGCTCAACTTTTACGACTTCCTGGCGTCGGTGAACTTCACCGACGACCGTGAGAATGCCGGTAACCTCGAGCTGGTGCCGCCGCAAAGCTGGGAAGTCGATCTGGAGGGGAACAGGAAGCTTGGGGAGTGGGGAACGACCAAGCTGCGTTTCTTCGTTCGCCGCATCGACGACATCGTCGACATCATTCCGATCGGCGCCAACGGCCAGTCCCCCGGGAACATCGACCGCGCAATCCGCTACGGCGTGGACTGGAAGAACACCTTGCTGTTCGACCAGATCGGATGGAGGGGCGCGAAGCTCGACACCACCGTCGTTCTGCAGCGCTCCCGGCTCGAGGACCCGCTGACGGGTGAGAGCAGGCCGATCAGCAACACGCTCAAGCGCGAGATCGAGCTGGAGCTGCGCCATGACATTCCGGGCAGCGTCTGGGCTTGGGGCGGCAGCTTCGATCACGAATGGTTCTCGCGCTCGTACCGGCTCACGGAGGTCGGCCGGATGTGGGAAGGCCCGATCTGGCTCGGCGCGTTCATCGAGAACAAGAATGTCCTCGGGATGACGGTGCGCGCAAGCGTCTACAACCTCGCCAACGCGCGCAGCAGGTGGGACCGGCTCGTCTATGCCGGCTTCCGCGACCGCAGCCCGCTGGCATTCCGGGAGGACCGCAACCGCCTCATCGGCCCGATCTTCAGCCTGTCGCTGCGCGGCAACTTCTAGCCGCGCGCACGGTCAGGCGGCGGGCGCCTCATAGGCTTCGATCACCCATGGCTCGTCCTGGGCCGCCTCGATCCACTCGCCGACGTCCGGATGCGACAGCACCGCCTTCATGTAGAGGGCGGCGAACGGCGGCACCGGCACGCCGTAGGTGATGAAGCGGGTCACGACGGGAGCGAACATCATGTCGGCGGCGCACCAGTTTCCGAACAGATAATCGCCGGTGCCGCCGAACCGCGCCCGCGCCTGCGCCCACAGCTGCAGGATCCGGTTGATCTCCTGCGTCACCTCTTCGCTCAGCGCACGGGGCGGATAGCTCTTGCGCACGTTCATCGGCAGCTCGCGCCGCAGATTGGCGAAGGAGCTGTGCATTTCGGCGGCCATCGAGCGCGCCATGCCGCGCGAACTCTCGTCCTCGGGCCAGAAACGCTCGCGGCCGACGCGGTCGGCGAGGAACTCGACGATCGCCAGGCTGTCCCAGACGACGGTCTCGCCGTCCCACAGCACCGGCACCTTGCCGAGCGACGGCGCGAACTCACCGCCCTCGCGCCGCTTTTCCCATTCGGCGTCGAACAAGGGCACGACCAGCTCCTCGAACGGCTCGCCCGACGCGCGGCACGCCAGCCAGCCGCGCATCGACCAGCTCGAATAAGCGCGATTTCCGATGACGAGCTTGAGCAAGGCGTGAACTCCTAAGTCGTTGCGGCATCCAGGATGGCGGTGCGCAGCCCGGCGATGCCGCTACCGGTTTCGCTCGAGGTCGGGAAGATGGCGGGGTGGGCGGCGGGGTGCCTGGCGGCCTCCGCGGCCGTCGCTGCGATGACGTCCGCAAGCACGGTCGGCTTGATCTTGTCGGCCTTGGTCAGCACCAGGTGGTAGCTGACCGCGGCATCGTCGAGCATGCGCATGACGTCGCGGTCGACGTCCTTGAGCCCGTGCCGCGAGTCGACCAGCACCAGCGCCCGCTTGAGCATTTGGCGGCCGCGCAGATAATCGTTGATCAGGAAGCGCCAGCGCTTGACCATGTCGCGCGGCGCCTCGGCAAAGCCGTAGCCTGGCATGTCCACCAGCCGCAGCTGCAGCGGCTCGCCGACGTCGAAGAAGTTGAGCTCCTGCGTGCGTCCCGGCGTGTTGGAGGTGCGCGCGAGGGCCTTGCGGTTGGTGAGCGCGTTCAGGAGCGAGCTCTTGCCGACGTTCGAGCGGCCGGCGAACGCCACCTCCGGCACGACTGGGTCGGGCAGGAACTTGAGCTCGGGCGCCGACTTGAGGAAGCTGATCGGCCCGGCGAACAGCCGCCGGGCGCGCTCGTCGAGGTCGGTGCTCTGCTCGCTCACGTCTTGGCCGGCTGCGGGTCGCTGAGCTGAATGCCGTAGCGCCGGTACAGCCACCATTGCTGGGCGATGGTCAGGATGTTGCTGGTCACCCAGTAGAGCTGCAGCCCGCTGGCGAAAGGGGCCATGGCGAACATCAGCACCCAGGGCATGATCGCGAAGATCTGCTGCTGCATCGGGTCCATCTGCACAGGGTTGAGCTTGAACTGCAGCCACATGGTGACGCCGAGCAGGATCGGCAGCACGCCGATCGCCAGCAGGGCCGGCGGCGTGAAGTCGAGCAGGCCGAACAGGTTGACCGGGGTCATGGGGTCGGGGGCGGACAGGTCCTTGATCCACAATGCGAAGGGCTGGTGGCGCATTTCCACCGCCAGCATCAGCACCTTGTAGAGCGCATAGAAGATCGGGATCTGCAGCAGGATGGGCAGGCAGCCGGCGGCGGGATTAATCTTCTCCGCCTGGTAGAGCTTCAGGATTTCCTGCTGCTGGCGCGCCTTGTCGTCCTTGAACCGCTCCTGCACCGCCTTGAGCTTGGGCTGCACCTTGCGCATCGCGGCCATCGACTGGAACTGTTTCTGCGCGATGGGGAACAGCAGCAGCCGGACGATGAAGGTCAGGCAGATGATCGCCACGCCGAAATTGCCGATCATCTTGAACAGCCAGTTCAGCAGATCGAAGATCGGCCGCATGAACCATTCGAACCAGCCCCAGTCGATCGACTTGGAAAGCTTGGGGATGCCCGCCGCCTCGTAGCGGTCGAGCAGGGCCTTTTCCTTGGCGCCGGCAAAGAGATGGCTCTCGACCGAGATGGCCTGGCCCGGCGGCACGATCACCGGCTGGCGCGCATAGTCGGCCTGATAGGCACCGCCCGGAGACTTGCGGAAGCTCGCGGCCACCCCAGCGCTCTGGTCGGGGATGAGAGCGGTCAGCCAATATTTGTCGGTGAAGCCGAGCCAGCCGCCGCGACTCTCGAACTGCTTTCCTGCGGCGGCCTCGTCGAGCGTCTCCCAGTCGATGTCGTAATTGGCCACCCCGCCGAGAAAGGCCATTGGGCCGACATGCATGGTCCAGCCGCTGGGATCGGGCGACTTGTTGGCGCGGCTGACGAGCCCGAACGGCCGCACCGCAACTGCGTTGGGGGTGGGGTTGGCAACCCGCTGGCGGATCGAGAACAGATAATTTTCGTCGACCGAGATGGTCTGCTCGAAGCGAAGGCCCTGCGGACTGGTCCAGCTCAGCACCACCGGCCGGCCGGGGCTGAGCACCGGCGCGCTCGCGGTCCACAGCGCGTCAGGGGGCGGCGCGGTGACGCCTTCGCCGGTCCAGCCGAAGCTCGCGAAATAAGCGGCCGGGGCGCCGGCCGGGGACAGCAGCCGCACCGGCGGTGAATCCTTGGCGATCGACTGGCGTTCGCGGACCAGCACCAGATCGTCGAGCCGGGCGCCCTTGAGGTTGATCGAACCCTCCAGGCTCGGGGTCTCGATCCGCACCCGCGGGGTCTCGACCAGCACGCTGGCGCGCGCGCGAAGCGCCGCCGGCCGGTCCGCTGCGGGGTCGGCCTGCGGCTGCGGCACCGGCACGACCTTGCCGTTCTCGACCTTCTGGGTCTGCGGTCCCGCGGTTGGCAGCAGCCGGTCGGCGATCAGGCTCCAGCCGATCAGCACGAGGGCGCTGAGCACGACGGCGAGGATCATGTTGCGGGTTTCGCTCACGCGTTCATGCTTTCATCTTCTAGGGAACCGGGTCGGGGCCCTGGCCGCCCCACGGGTGGCAGCGCAGGATCCGCTTGAGCGCCAGCCAGCTGCCGCGCGCGGCGCCATAGCGCGTCCAGGCGGTGATCGCATAGGCCGAGCAGCTCGGCTGGAAACGGCACGATGGCGGAAGCACCTTGGACGGCCCCTGCTGCCAGCCCCGCGCAACCCAGATCAGCGCCCGCGCGATCATGACCGCGCCCGCTCCAGAGCACGGCCGAGGTCGGAGCGCAGGGTCGCGAAGTCGCGCTCGATGCCGCCGGCGCGGCCGATCATCACATGATCGGCGCCGGCAATGCCCTGGCTAGCGATCACTTCCCTCGCCAGCGCGCGAAAGCGCCGCTTCATGCGGTTGCGCACCACGGCGTTGCCGATCTTCTTGGTGACGGTGAAGCCGACGCGCTTGGCCGGATCGCCGTCGTCGCGGCTCCGCACCAGCAGCACGAAGCCGGGGGTCGCGGCCCGCCGGCCGGCGTTGGCAGCGAGGAAATCGGCGCGCCGGGTAAGCGTGACTAGGCGCTGAGCTTCTTGCGGCCGCGGGCGCGGCGCGCGTTGAGCACCTTGCGGCCGCCGACCGTCGCCATGCGGGACCGGAACCCGTGCCGCCGCTTGCGGACCAGATTGCTCGGCTGGAAGGTGCGCTTCATCGCTCATGCCCCAAGGGTCTAGGTTGTGATCAAAGAAAAAGGGCCGCCGTCGGGCAGCCGCTGTCGAGCGCGCCACTAGTCGAGGAGGCGCCACAAGTCAATCGCCGGTGCGCGCCGGTCCGGCATCGCCGGCAGGCTCCGGCGCGGCCGCGGCAACGTCGCGCGCCTGCTGCTTCTCCATGGCCGCACGGCGCAGGGCGCTGCGCCGGCGAAGGCCCCAGTCGGCCCAGCGCCCGGCCTTGGGCTGCCAGCGCTTGAACCGCACGTAGCGGCGCTTCGCCCACATGCTGGTCTTCAGCACCATGGCGAGACCAAGCGCGAAGACGAAGATCCCGCCGGGCCCGGGGAGGACGGCGACGAGCGGCGTGATGATGATCAGCAGAAGGCCGAGGGCGAAGATCCCCCATTCGACCACCGGATGGTCGATGAAGGCGTTCCACTGCTCGCGACTGATCATGCGCTCGATGTGGTCGCCCGCCCCGGGCCCCGCAAGATGACTTGCGGCCGGTCACCGCGGCGGGCTAGCCTCTCGCCGCCGAGCAAGGGGGACGATTGCGTTTCAAGAGGGTCATCCCGGCGCAAGCCGGGATCTCAGGACAAGAAGTCGCGGCGAGCCTCACCGAGATTCCGGCTTTCGCCGGGATGACGGTCTAGCCGCCATGGCCGCGACCGTCGCCACCGTTGCCTATCTCGGGCTCGAGGCCCGCGGGGTGGAAGTGCAGGTCCAGCTCTCGTCGGGGCTGCCGGCTTTCATCATCGTCGGCCTTCCCGACAAGGCGGTTGCGGAAAGCCGCGAGCGGGTGCGCGCCGCGCTCGCCGCGATCGGCCTTGCGCTCCCGCCCAAGAGGATCACCGTCAATCTGTCGCCCGCCGACCTGCCCAAGGAAGGCTCGCACTACGATTTGCCGATCGCATTGTGCCTGCTGGCGGCGATCGGCGCCACGGATGCCGAGGCGCTGTCCCACTTCGTCGCGGTCGGCGAATTGTGCCTCGACGGCCGGATCGCGCCTTCGCCGGGCGTGCTGCTTGCGGCGCTGCATGCCTCGGCAGGCGACAAGGGGCTGATCTGCCCGGCCGCCCAGGGCGCCGAAGCGGCCTGGGCCGGGGAGCTTGAGGTCATCGCCGCGCCCGACATCCTCGCCTTGCTCCACCACCTCAAGGGCTCGGCGCTGCTTTCCGCTCCGCCCGCGGCCGAGGTCGAGCCGCCCGAGGGCGGGCCGGACCTCGCCCAGGTCAAGGGGCAGGAGGTCGCCAAGAGGGCGCTGGAGATCGCCGCCGCCGGCGGGCACAATTTGCTGATGAGCGGCCCGCCCGGCGCCGGCAAGTCGCTGCTCGCAGCCTGCCTTCCGGGCATCCTGCCGCCGCTTGCCCCTGCCGAGGCGCTGGAAGTCTCGATGGTCGCGTCGGTGGCCGGCGAGCTCAATGGCGGGCGCATCCGCCGCCGCCGGCCGTTCCGCGCGCCGCATCACAGCGCCTCGATGCCGGCGCTGGTCGGCGGCGGCCTGAAGGTCCGGCCGGGCGAGATCAGCCTTGCCCACCTCGGCGTATTGTTTCTGGACGAATTGCCGGAATTCCAGCGCGCGGTGCTCGATTCGCTTCGCCAGCCGCTCGAGACCGGCAGCGTCAGCGTGGCGCGGGCCAACACCCATGTCACCTTCCCGGCGCGGGTGCAGCTGATCGCGGCGATGAACCCGTGCCGGTGCGGCCATCTCGGCGACCCGGCGCTCGCCTGCAGCCGCGCGCCGCGCTGCGCCGCCGATTACCAGGCGAGGGTCTCGGGCCCCTTGCTCGACCGCATCGACCTTCACGTCGAAGTCGCAAGCGTGTCCGCGGCCGATCTGACGCTGCCCCCGCCCGCCGAGGGCACGGCCGAAGTCGCTTCGCGCGTGGCCGGCGCCCGCGATATCCAGTCGCGCAGGTTCAACGGATCGGGCGTGCGGACCAATGCCGAGGCCGACGGCGAGCTGCTCGACCGCGTGGCCACGCCCGACGAGCCCGGCCGGAAACTGCTCCACGATGCGGCGGCGGCGATGCGGCTGTCGGCGCGCGGCTTCCACCGCGTGCTGCGCGTCGCGCGGACCGTTGCCGACCTTGCCGGCGCCGAACAGGTCGGCCGGATTCACGTCGCCGAGGCGCTCAGCTACCGGCGTCAGGCGCCGCGCAACTGAGATGTCCAAAGTGCCTAGAGGACGCCGAACAGCAGCAGCGCGATGACGATGAGGCCGGGGACGCCGAGCCACCAGAGTAGTGCACCTTTGAGCATTTTTGCCTCCGCGCCCCGGCAGGGGGCACAGGATGAACGGACCGGGCGGTCCTAGGTTCTGCAGCAGCCACGAAGGTCGGACCATTGCCGCGGCGGCAGACCGCCGCTACCTACTTCTGGCGTGGGCCCCTGTGGCGGAATGGTAGACGCGCTCGACTCAAAATCGAGTTCCTAACCGGAGTGTCCGTTCGAGTCGGACCAGGGGCACCACCGCCAGCCGCCGAGCGCAGCGAGAGGATTGCGAAGCAATCGTCGAGCAGCGCGTGGAGACGGCGCAGCGCGGCCGACGAGCGTCGCAGACGTATCGATCGCCGGCACGGAGTGAATCCGTGCCGGCGGCGGCTCGCACGGGAGAGCAGTTGATGGCCGACCGCACCTGCAGGACCTTCGCCGAGTTCTGGCCTCATTATCTTCGCGAACATGCCCGGCCCGAAACGCGCACCATGCATTATGTTGGAACGGCGCTGGTGCTCGCCTTCGCCGGGCTGCTGGCGGTCACCGGCAACTGGTGGTGGCTGCTGGCGATGCCGGTTGCGGGCTACGGCTTCGCCTGGGCGAGCCACGCTCTGGTCGAGCGCAACCGGCCGGCGACTTTCACTTATCCCTTGTGGTCGCTGATCTCCGACTTTCGCATGTTCTTCCTGGCGATCAGCGGACGGCTCGGCCCGCACCTGCGCGCCGCGGGGGTCGAACGCGCCAGCTGAGCTTGAGCCTATGGCGAGCCGCCGCGCTCGCGGATATGGTGCGGTGATGGACGCGCGCACGAGCAAGCACCGCGCCGAGGGCGGCGACGAGGAATCCCACGCGCTCGGCGAAGGGTTGACGATCAAGCGCGACCGGCTGCTTGCCTCGCTGACCCTGATCTCCGGTGTCGCCTTGCTGATCGGGCTGCCATTCGCCTTGCGGGCCGGCGCCGAATTCTTCCTGCCGGTGACGGCGGCCCTGGTCATCGCCATTGCCCTGGTGCCGATGCTGGAATGGTTCGAGCGCCATGGCGTGCCGCCGCGCCCTGCCGCCGGGCTGTGCGTCGTCGTCTTCCTGATGATCGCCATCTTCGCCATCGGGTCGATCGTGCTGCCAGCGATCGACTGGGTGGCGCGGGTGCCCGAGCGGATCGGCAAGGTGCGCGAAACGCTCGAGCCCGTGCTCGACCTCTACAAGAGCTTCGAGCAGTTCATCGATCGCACCCTGTCGCAAATCGCCATCGCCGAGGAGGGGGGGCGCACGGTCCGGATCGAGACCCCGAACTCGCTCTCGGCGCTGCTCACCACCTCTGCGCCGCATGCGCTCATCCAGCTGTTCTTCGCGCTGCTGGTGATCTTCTTCTTCCTCGCCGGCTGGACCGCCATGCGCAAGCAGACGATCGTCAGCCGGGGCAGCTTCGAGGGGGCGCTGACCACCGCCCGGGTCATCCAGCAGGTGGTCGACGCGACTTCCACCTACCTGGGCACCATCACCGTCATCAACGTCTCGCTGGGGGCGCTGACGGCGCTGATCCTCTGGTACATCGGCATGGATTCGCCGTTGATGTGGGGCGGCATCGTCGCGGTGCTCAACTACATCCCCTATCTGGGTCCAATCGCCTCGGCGCTGCTGCTGTTCATCGGCGGCCTGATGACCTTTCCCGACGCCTGGTCGGCGCTGCTGCCGCCGGCGATTTTCACCGGCCTGCACATGGTCGAGGCCAACTTCGTCACCCCCCTGATCGTCGGCAAGAGGCTGACCATCAGCCCGCTCGCAATCCTCATCGCCTTGTCGTTCTGGTCGTGGGTGTGGGGGACGACGGGGGCGCTGCTGGCGGTGCCGCTGCTGATCATCATGAAGACCGTCTTTTCCGCCGCGGGAACGCCCGACATCGCCGGTTTCCTGTTCGAGGACGGGACCCTGACCCATGTCGGGGACGAGGAGGAAAAAGAAGATCACCGTCCGGATCCCGTTATTGACACCTCCAAGGGGCTCACCTAGTTGCCCGCCTCGCCGACACGCGGGTGTAGCTCAGTCGGTTAGAGCGCCGGCCTGTCACGCCGGAGGTCGCGGGTTCGAGCCCCGTCACTCGCGCCATTTTCCTCTGCCCAGCAGCCGGGTAAAAGACCGCTGATGCAGGGGCACGCGTCCGCTTATGCCGCACTTGGCCTGCCGCCGGGCGCCGCCCGCGAGGAGGTCGAGCGCGCCTATCGCCGGCTGATCAAGCTCCACCACCCCGACCGCCACGGCGGCGACGCCAATCGCGCAGCCGAGATCAACCGCGCTTATGCCGAGCTGCGGCGCGGGGGCGGCGAGCCGCCGCCGCCGCCGGCCGGGCCGCAGCCGCCGCGCGCGCCGCGCCGGTCGAAGCGTCATCGCCGGCGCGGCCGGGCGCGCCGCTCGCGCTCGCGCATCTGGTCGCTCCTGACGCTTGGCGTCTGCGGCCTGCTGCTGCTCCAGGCGGAGCCCCTGAGCGAGGATCTGGCGCTTGGCTGGCGAGCGTTCGAACAAGCCTTCGAGCCGGTGATGTCGGGATCGGGCCAGCGCCGCGGCAGGCCGACCGCGATCGAAGATCCGCTGAGCGAGGTCGAGATCGCCGATGCGGTAAGACAGGCCGCAAGCCTGTCCGCCGCCGGTGCGGAGGATGGGCTCACCCAGTACAGCCGCGCCTGCCACCGCGATCTGCGATCGGCCCCGAGCGTGGCGGCGCTCGACCGATGCGTCGCCTTCGACCTGGCCGCCGCCGCTTTGGGCGGCGACGATCCGGTGCGGGACAGCGGCCGCTTCGGAGCTTCGGAGCTGACGGCGCGCCAGATGAATGCCGCCAGCCTGCTGTCGGGCGATTATCTGGCGATCGAACGGCGGCTCGACCGGGTCAGGACTGCGGTCGAGCTGAGGTTGCGTTCGGCGCGCCCCGAGCTCCGGTCGAACCCAGCACCCACGCCGCCGCCCCTAGTGAGCTAGAGCTGCGGCTCGCTCGGACGGCCGCCCTCGGCCGGGGCCGGCGCGGCTTTGCCGAGCGGCTTATCGTCCGAAGCTGCGCCGCCGCTGCCCAGCGTCCAGCGCAGATTGTCGGAAACCTCGAACTTCTCGACATAGGGCTGGCGGGGAGCGTCTTCGACGGCCTTGCGCGCGGCCAGGGTGAAGCGCACGCCGACTCGGCCGGCTTCGGCCTTCTTCGCCTCCGCCCCCGGAATCTCGGCGACCGCGGCAGCCACCTCAGCCGGCGGCGCGGACATGCCGGCTTTGGCTTCGGCTGCTTCGGCGGCGAGCGCCGCAAGGCGCAGGGCCGTGCTGTTCGGCTCCATCCCCGCATAACGGTTCTCGAAGGCCGCGGGGCGGCCCCAGCCGCCGGCCCAGCGATAGAAGATGTGGGCGCCGACCACCGCGTTTTTGGCCAGGCTCGAGGCCCAGTAGGGCACCACGTAATTGGCGTGGTAGTGGGTGGCGTAGCCGACCGGCGCGAACACGGCGCCGGCAAGCGCCGCCTCCGCCACCTTGCGGGCCCGCGACCAGCCGTCGGCGCCCGGCGTCCTCCGCAGCGAGCCGTCGCAAGTGAAGGTGAACTGGCAGCCGGTGACGCGCGTCGAGCCCTGATAGACCACTCCGCAGACGCTCTTCGGGAAGGCGGGATGGCGAACCCGGTTGAGAACCACCTGCGCGACCGCCCGCTGGCCGTCGGCGCTTTCCTGCCCCGCCTCGTAATAGACTGCGCTGGTCAGGCACTCGAGCGCTCGCGCCTGGCTCGCCGCCTCGCCGCGCAGCGGGAACGGCCGCGCTTGGGGATTGGGCCCGTCGACGAGCGGGATCCTGCGGTTGAGCGAGAGCGCGTCCTGCGGCGCCAGCTCGCGCACCAGCAAGGGCGGCGGCGCGGGGGGCGCCTCGGCCGAGGCGCTTGCGAAGTCGGCAAAGCTTCGGCCCGGGGCATTCGAAGAGGCCGCGCCGGCAAGCGCGGTCGCCGCCGCCACGCCCAGCAGCGTGAAGCCCAGCGTCTCCCGCGGATATTCGCGCCAGAGCCTTGCAGCCTTGAGGGTGAGCGCCTGAGCCATTGAGGTGCTATACTCGACTAATACGGTTGCTTCAATCCGCTTGGGGCGGCGGGGCTTTCCACGAGCCGGTCTGGCTCCACCTTACCAATGGTTTCAGTGGGATGATCCAGGCTATTCCCACCACGAGATAGAACAATGCCTGAACGAGTACAGGCCAGCGGCCCACCCACGGGGCGGCGCTTGCGACCAGTCCTGCCCAGATCAGGATCAGCAGAACGATGAGGGCAATGCCGGCGCCCCGCCGCCATGAAGGTTGGTCGTTGGTCATTGCCGTCCTTCCCCTCCGTGCCCCTGCCACCCGCTAGCGGGAGAAATATTCGACTCGCTCCGGGCTCGCGAAGCCGTCGAGCGGCACGTCCCAAGGATCGCGCGGGATGTCCTCGCTCAGCCGCTGCAGCGGCCAGCCGACGCCGATCAGCCGCGCGCCCTTTCGCTTCAGCGGCGCCAGCACGCGGTCGTAATGTCCCTTGCCGCGGCCGAGCCGCGTGCCGCGGCCGTCGACGGCGATCAGCGGCACCAGGATTAGGTCGGGCTCCACCGGCGGCGCCGTCAGCCGCGGCTGCAGGATGCCGAAGGGACCGCCGGCGACCGGATCTCCGGCAAGGAAGCGGAACGGCTTGCCCGGGTTGGCGAAAGCCGGAAAGGCGGTGATCGCGCCGACCGCGCGCGCCTCCTCGATGGCGGCGAGCGGGCTGATCTCGCTGCCCAATGGCGCATAGCCGCCGACGACCGAAGCGCCCGCGCAGATCGCCGTCAGCCGCTCGGCGAGCCGTTGCTCGAGCACGGCGCGGTCCGCATCGCTGAGAGTCGCGACGAATGCCTTGCGGGCATCGAGCGCGGCGCGGCGCAGCGCGTCCTTGAGCGGCGGCACCGGCTGCGCCGGCTCGAACCCGCTGGGGGGAGAAGGGGGAAGTGACGGGACCACCATGGCCGTTTGCCGGAAATCCTCTGACGCCACAAACGTCAGGTGGGGACCATGTGCTTCGGACCAGGGTCCGGGCAGGGACAGCCCCCTAGGATGATGAATAGCCTCAGGGATGTCTAAGGCTCGTACCGGGTAGTTCCCGTCGCTTCTTATCTAGGGATTCGCGGCCTGATGCTCAAGGGCGTCGGCAAGGTCTTCAAGGCGCCGCGCGAGCGCTTCGGCGCGGCCGCGGAGCAACGGGTCGGGCGCCGGCGAGCCGTCGGCGGGCTTCCGGTCGAGCAGCTGGTCGGCAAGCAGCAGGGAAGCGAACAGGAACTGCCGCGCCTCCGACAAGGTGCCGAGCCCGGCCAGCGCCTCCCGGCTCTTGCCGTCGACCAGCGCTGCCGCAGCGCGAAGGCTGTCCTCCTCGCCGTCGCGGCAGCCGACGCGATAGTGGCGACCGGCGATGCTGAGCTCGACTTCGGCCATGCTTCAGCCTCCGGCCGCGCGGATCAGCTGGTCGAGCTCGGCGACCGCCTCCCGCACCCTGGCGCGCAGCGCCTCCTCGCGCGCATTGTCCTGGCGGCGCGTGGCAAGCGCCCGCTCGATGCGGCCCAGCGCGCGCTCGGCCCGGTCCAGAGCGGCGGAAATCGGCGCGTCGTCCATGCGCTTCCCGCTACGCGAAGAAGCGCGGTGGCCGCAAGCATTGACGCTTCACGGCTCACCCCTCAAAGGGGCCGCATCGTCGGGCCAGACTCTTGGCCGCGGCGGACCCCATCGACGGAGCTTTGGTCTTGCAGCCCACTCAACGCCGCCTTGCCAATGCCATTCGCGCACTGGCGATGGACGCGGTGGAGGCGGCCAACAGCGGCCATCCCGGGATGCCGATGGGGATGGCGGACGCGGCAACGGCTTTGTTCACGCGGCACCTGAAGTTCGATCCCGCGGACCCGGCCTGGCCCGACCGCGACCGCTTCGTGCTGTCGGCCGGCCACGGCTCGATGCTGATCTACGCGCTTCTTCATCTGACCGGCTACGCGCGCCCGACAATGGAGGACATCCGCCGCTTCCGGCAGCTCCACAGCCCCTGCGCCGGCCATCCCGAGAATTTCGAGCTGCCGGGCGTGGAAGTGACGACCGGGCCGCTTGGCCAGGGGCTGGCGATGGCGGTCGGCCTGGCGATCGCCGAGCGCCACCTGAACGCCGTCTACGGCGACGATCTGGTCGACCATCGCACCTTCGTCATCGCCGGCGACGGCGACCTGATGGAAGGCGTCAACCATGAGGCGGTGGGCCTCGCCGGGCACCTCAAGCTCGGCCGGCTGATCGTGCTGTGGGACGACAACCGCATCACCATCGACGGCTCGACGGACCTCAGCCGCAACGAGGACGTGGTGGCGCGCCATGCGGCCGCCGGCTGGCACACGCTGGAATGCGACGGGCTCGACGCCGGCAAGGTCGGCCAGGCCATCGACAAGGCGGTCGCGGACGAGCGGCCGAGCCTGATCCGCTGCAAGACCATCATCGGCTATGGCGCCCCCAACAAGCAGGGCACGGCCGCGACCCACGGCGCCGCTCTTGGCAAGGACGAGGTCGAAGCAGCGCGCGCGGAGCTCGGCCTCGCGCCCGAGGAGTTCACCATCCCCGACGACGTGCTTGCCGCCTGGCGCGCGGCCGGCAAGCGCGGAGCGGCGCTGCGTGCCGACTGGCACCGCCGCCTCGATGCCAGCGACCGCAAGGACGAGTTCATGGCTCGACTCGCCGGCAGATGCGACGCGGGCTGGCTGAAGCCGCACCTGGACGCCTTGCTCAAGAGCCCGCCGACCATCGCCACGCGCAAGGCCTCGGAGCTGGCGCTGGAGGCGATCAACACGGCGGTGCCCGCAACCATCGGCGGCTCGGCAGATCTCACCGGCTCCAACAACACCAGGACCAAGAACCAGGAGCCGCTCACTGCCGACAATTACGGCGGCCGCTACATCTATTACGGGATCCGCGAGTTCGGCATGGCGGCGGCGATGAACGGCATGGCGCTGCATGGCGGTGTCATTCCCTATGGGGGAACGTTCCTGGTCTTCTCGGATTATTGCCGCCCGGCGATCCGCCTGTCGGCGCTGCAGGGCGCGAAGGTCGTCTACGTCATGACGCATGATTCGATCGGCCTTGGCGAGGACGGACCGACCCATCAGCCGGTCGAGCATCTGCAGAGCCTGCGCGCGATCCCGGGGCTGGACGTCTATCGTCCGGCTGACGCGGTTGAGACGGCCGAGGCCTGGGCCGCGGCGCTGGACAGCGACGGCCCGACCGTGCTCGCGCTGTCGCGGCAGAACCTTCGGCCGGTCCGAACCGAGGCCGCCGACGATAATCTGACGGCGCGGGGTGCCTATCGCCTGAGGAGCGCCGCTGCGCCGCGCAAGGTGATCCTGCTTGCCACCGGATCGGAGGTCGAGCTCGCGCTCGACGCCGCCGACCGGCTGGAAGCCAGAGGCATCGGCGCGGACGTGGTATCGATGCCCTCGACGACGCGCTTCGATGCCCAGGACGCAGCTTACAGGGAGGACATCCTTCCCGACGTCTCCAACCGCGAGATCCTGCGCATCTCCATCGAGGCGGGGACCACGATCGGCTGGGAGCGCTACACAGGGCTTCACGGCCTCAGGATCGGCATCGATCGCTTCGGCGTCTCGGCGCCCG
>DATLFV010000056.1:0-16589 GCA_035540875.1 Sphingomicrobium sp.
AGCGCAGCAAGTTGTTCGACGCACGGGTCGCCCCGATGCCGTTCGTCCCCCACCGCTACCACCGCAAGGGAGCACGCGTGCCATGAGCCTTTATTTCACCCAAGAGCATGAGTGGATCCGCGTTGATGGCGATACCGCGACGGTGGGTATCTCCAGCCATGCGCAGGAGGCGCTGGGCGACATTGTCTTTGCCGAGGTGCCGGAGGCCGGGCGCAAGCTCGCCAAGGGCCAGGAGGCGGCGGTGGTCGAGTCGGTCAAGGCGGCCTCCGACGTCTATGCGCCGGTTGGCGGCGAGGTCGTGGAGGGCAACCAGGCCATCGCCGAGGACCCGAGCCTCATCAACAGCGATCCGGAGGGCAAGGGCTGGTTCTTCAAGCTGAGGCTCGACGACACAAGCGAGCTGGCCGGGCTGATGGACGAGGCTGCCTACCGCGAGTGGGTGAAGACGCTCTGAGCCGACCTGCCGTCTCGACCAGCCGCTGGACCGCGGCCGATTATGCCAGCGTCGGCGCCTTCGTGCCGGAGCTCGGCGCGGCTGCGCTCGACCTGCTCGACCCGCAGCCGGATGAACGCATCCTCGACGTGGGCTGCGGCGACGGGGTGCTGACCCGCCGCATCGCCGAGCGCGGTGCGTCGGTCCTCGGCGTCGACAGCAGCGAGGAGCTGGTGGCGGCGGCGCGCGCGGCCGGGCTCGACGCGCGGCTGCTCGACGCCGCCGAGATGGCCTTCGCCGCCGAGTTCGACGCGGCATTCTCCAACGCCGCCTTGCACTGGATGCTCGACAAGGCGCGGGTCGCTGAAGCGATCTTCTTCGCGCTCAGGCCCGGTGGCCGCTTCGCCGGTGAAATGGGCGGCGAAGGCAATCTGCTGAAGCTGCGCGAGGCGCTCGACGCCGAGCTCGTCATTCGCGGCTATGTCCCGCCGCTCGAAAGCGCCAATTGGTACCCGTCGGTCGAGGAGTTCGCCGACGTCTACGAGGCTGCGGGCTTCGAGCAGGTCGACGCGCGGCTGATCGAGAGGCCGACGCCGCTGCCGCACGGAGTGGCCGCCTGGGTGACCACCTTCCGCGCCGGCTGGCTGGATTGCGCCGGCGTGCCCGAGGAGGAGCGCGCCGAAATCGGCGCCGCCGTCGCGGCGGCCGTCGACACCGACGTAGCCGATTATGTCCGCCTGCGCTTCATCATGAGAAAGCCCGCCTGATGCGTTATCTGCCCCTCAGCGATGCCGACCGCAGCAACATGCTCGGCGTGATCGGCGCCGGCTCGGTCGACGAGCTGTTCCGCGACGTGCCGCCCGAAGCGCGGCTCGACGGCCCGGTCGAAGGGCTGCCCACCCATGCCTCCGAGCTGGCCGTTGAGCGGCAGCTGACGGCCATGGCGCGCAAGAATATGGTCGCCGGCGAAGCGCCCTTCTTCCTGGGCTGCGGCGCCTACCGGCACCACATACCGGCCAGCGTCGACCATATCATCCAGCGCGGCGAGTTCCTGACCAGCTACACGCCCTATCAGCCGGAAATCGCGCAGGGCACGCTGCAGGTGCTGTTCGAGTTCCAGACCCAGGTCGCGCGGCTCTATGGCTGCGATGTTGCCAACGCCTCGATGTACGACGGCTCGACCGCCTGCTGGGAAGCGATCGGCATGGCGCGGCGGATCACGCGGCGCACCAAAGCGGTGCTCTCGGCAGGTTTGCACCCGCATTATGTCAGCGTTGCGCAGACGATGGCGCGGTTCACCGGCGACCGGCTCGACACGGCCCTGCCCGAGCTCGACGCCGCCACCGACGCCGAGCGACTGATCGCAGCGATCGATGACGAGACCAGCGCGGTCGTCGTTCAATATCCCGACATCCTGGGCCGAATTGCCGACCTGACGCCGATCGCCGAAGCCGCCCACGCCAAAGGCGCATTGCTGATCGCCGTGGTCACCGAGCCGGTCGCCCTGGGCCTGATCCGCTCACCCGGCGAAATGGGCGCCGACATCGTCGTTGGCGAAGGCCAGAGCATCGGCGTCGGCCTGCAGTTCGGCGGGCCCTACGTCGGCCTGTTCGCGTGCCGCGAGAAGCATGTCCGCCAGATGCCCGGCCGCCTCGCGGGCGAGACCGTGGACGCGCAGGGGCAGCGCGGCTTCGTGCTGACCCTGTCGACGCGCGAGCAGCATATCCGCCGCGAAAAGGCCACCAGCAACATCTGCACCAACTCGGGCCTGTGCGCGCTTGCCTTCTCCGTGCACATGAGCCTGCTTGGAGAGAAGGGGCTGCGGCGGCTGGCGGAGATCAACCATGCGCGCGCGGTTGAAGTCGCGGCGCGGCTGGCGGCAATCCCGGGGGTCGAGCTCATCAACAGCGCGTTCTTCAACGAGTTCACGCTGCGGCTGCCGGTCGAAGCGCGGCCGGCGGTGCGCGCGCTCGCTGACCGGGGCGTGCTCGGCGGCGTGTCGCTGGGGCGGCTTTATCCGGGTGCCGAAGCGCTCGCCAACGGGCTGGTCGTCGCCGTGACCGAGACGGTGACTGATGAGGACGTCGCGGCCCTGGAAGCGGGCCTGAAGGAGGTGGTGCGATGACCGTCAATCCGTCGGGGTGGCGCCCAGCAACCCCGGTCGGCAGCTCCGCCGAGCAGACGACCGTCACGGGCAATCGCGCGCTGATGCTCGAGGAACCCCTGCTGTTCGAGATCGGCGACGGCGAGCGCACCGGTGTCGACTTTGCCGATGTCGCCATCGGCGAGACTCGGCTCGCCGGCCTCGAGCGCACCCGCAGCATCGGGCTGGCCGGACTTACCGAGCCCGAGGCGGTGCGCCACTACACGCGGCTGTCGCGACAGAATTATGCCATCGACCTGGGCCTGTTTCCGCTCGGTTCGTGCACCATGAAGCACAACCCGCGCCTGAACGAAAAGATGGCGCGGCTGCCCGGCTTCGCGGACATCCACCCGCTGCAGCCGAGCGACACGGTGCAGGGCGCGCTCGAGCTAATCCAGGCGCTCGCAGAGTGGCTGATCCGGCTGACGGGCATGGAGGCGGTGGCGATGAGCCCCAAGGCGGGCGCGCACGGCGAACTCTGCGGCCTGCTCGCGATCCGCGCGGCGCTGGAGGCGCGAGGCGACGCCCGTGAAGTCGTGCTTGTGCCGGAAAGCGCCCACGGCACCAATCCCGCGACCGCGGCCTTTGCCGGCTACCGTGTGGAGAACATCCCGGCCAATGCCGCGGGCCGGGTCGACCTCGCTGCGCTGAAGGCCCGCCTCGGGCCGGACGTGGCGGCGGTGATGATCACCAACCCCAACACCTGCGGCCTGTTCGAGCCGGAGATGAAGGCGATCAGCGACGCGGTGCACGCCGCCGGCGGGCTGGTCTATTGCGACGGCGCCAACTTCAACGCGATCGTCGGCAAGGTTCGGCCCGGCGACCTCGGCATCGACGCCATGCACATCAATTTGCACAAGACCTTTTCGACGCCGCACGGCGGCGGCGGCCCAGGTTCCGGCCCGGTGGTGCTGTCGGCCGCGCTGGCGCCGTTTGCGCCATTGCCGTTCGTCGAAGAGCAGGGTGGCCGCTTCGTCCTCGTCGAGGAGGAGACGGCAGGCGAGCATCACGCGCAGAGCTTCGGTCGAATGGTCGCGTTCCACGGCCAGATGGGGATGTTCACCCGCGCCTTGTCCTACATCCTCAGCCATGGCGCGGACGGCCTCAAGCAGGTCGCCGAGGACGCGGTGCTCAACGCCAATTACGTGCTGCGCAGCCTCGAGGACCTGCTCGATGCGCCGTTCGCGGCGAGCGGCCCGTGCATGCACGAAGCGATCTTTTCGGACAAAGGCTTCGCGTCAGGCCTCAGCACGCTCGACCTCGCCAAGGCGCTGATCGACGAGGGCTTTCACCCGATGACCATGTATTTTCCGCTGGTTGTGCACGGGGCGATGCTGATCGAGCCGACCGAGACCGAGTCGAAGGCCAGCCTCGACCAATTCATCGCAGCCTTGCGCAGCATCGCCGAGCGTGCCCGGGCAGGGGACGAGAGCCTCAAGGCGGCCCCGGTGCACGCGCCGCGCCGCAGGCTCGACGAAACGCTCGCTGCGCGCAAGCCGGTGCTGACCTTCCGGACGCCTGCACCCCGCGGCGCCGACGTTCCGACGCCAAGCGAAGTCGGCGACCGCTAGCGGACGTGGACCAGCGCCGATGCTATGAGAGTTCGGCGGGCGGCGCTCGCCGGTCCGCGCCGGCGGCGCTGCGCAACCGTGGCGCAATCGCCAGCGTGCTCGAAGACTGGCTTCCGCAGAGCGGTCTGGTGCTCGAGATCGCCAGCGGCACGGGCGAACATGCAGTGCATTTCGCGCGGCGCTTTCCACAGCTCGAATGGCAGCCGAGCGACCTTGACGAAGGCGCGCTGACATCCGTCGCCGCATGGCGTGCGGAGAGTGGCCTTCCCAACCTCAGGGTGCCGATCAGGATTGACGCGGCTTGCGGGGATTGGCCGATCGACCGTGCCGACGCAGTGCTCAGCATCAACATGGTCCACATCAGCCCGTGGGCCTCGGCGCTTGGGCTGCTCACAGGCGCGGCGCGAGTTCTCCCGCCGGGCGCTCCCCTGATTCTCTACGGTCCATGGCTGGAGGAGGGCGTCGAGCCGGCGGCAAGCAACATCGCCTTCGATTGCGATCTCAGGAACCGCAACCCGGAGTGGGGCTTGCGCAGGGTCGAGGATTTCGCCGCGGCCGCGCGCGACGCAGGTTTCGAGTTGGAGGAGCGCCGGCCGATGCCGGCAAACAATTTGATGCTGCACTTCCGCCGCGGGGCTCCGGGCAGATAGGCGGCTAGCGCGGTGAACTGCGCAGCGTCAGCGGACCACGCGCAGCCGCTCGCGGCGAGCATGGATCCAGGCGACCAGCACAGGCAGCGGCAGGATCTTGTTGAAGGTGATGCCGTAGCAGCCGTCGTCGCGCCAGCGCACCACGCCGGGTAGAGGATCCAGGCCCGGGAGCGACACCACCAGTTCGCCCCTGATCTTCAATTCGGCGCCGCTGGCGAGCTTGACGCCGCCCTGCGAAATATCGCGAGCCTGGACGCGGTAAACTTCGGCACCCTGCCGAGCCGAGGCGAAGCAGTCGACTTCGACCCGCGGCATGCGCGGCCTCGGACCCTCCATCGAAAGGGTCAGCAGTTCGAGAACGTCGACGGGCGTATCGAAGCCGATCCCGACATTGTCGCCGCTGATCCAGCGCACGGAACCGGACACCGGCTCTCCCGACTTGAGCTCGACCGACAGCCGCTTGCCTTCCTCGATGGCGCAATAGGCCCGGATGCGCATCCCTCCGGCGGAAATGTTCTTGATCAGGCACAGCTCGCGCCGATCATCGATCGTGATCGAACCTACTCGAAACAAGGAGAGCTGCCGTTCGTCCTCGTGCTGACGGCCCGGCTCGGGCGGTGCGTCCGTGAGCGAATAGAGGGTGGTTTCGACGGGACGTTCTTCCACGCGCTCACCCACTGCCAGGCACTTTGGCCACTGCTCCTCATCCGCCATTGGCAAAGCCACAGCGGCGCGACGTTGAGTCTCCTCGTAGCAGCGCCAGATTACCAGTCCGTTGACCTTGTGTCCGAAGCGGCTTGATCACGGCCAGGCCGCTCGCCGCCGAGATCTGCTGCCTGCCGACCAGGGGCCGGCGCAGCTGCCTTGAGCACTAATGCCTCTGCGGCGGACGCTTTGCAGCTAGCTTGTCCGGGCCGACATCCTGAGCGGCCTGGGAAAACCGACCATCCGCCGCTGATCCTCGTCCCACAGCGCAAGGCGCAGGGTCGCAAGCGTGTCTGCCGGGGTCAGGCGGTTCACTCCCGCCAGCTGGGGATGTGCGCGAAGCACTTCGGGCAGTCGATAGAAGGGGATGCGGCTGACCAGGTGGTGCACGTGGTGAACGCCGATGTTCGCGGTGAACCAGCGCAGCACCAGCGGAAGCTCGAGGTGGGAGCTCCCGCGCAAGGCGGCATCGTGGAAAGACCAGCTGTCGTCATAGTCCCAGTGCGCTTCTTCGAACTGGTGCTGGATGTAGAACAGCCATACGCCGATCGAGCCCGCGATCAGGACGGTTGGCACGAAGACCAGCGCCACACTGGCAATGCCGAACACAAAGGAGAGCGCGGCCGCGACAAGGGCCGATGCCGCGTTGGAGCCCATCGCGCTGAGCCAGTACCGCCGCTCCTTCATCAGTCCGATGGGCAGGCGGTGCCGCAGAAAGAACAGATAGGCCGGTCCGAATCCGAACAGCACGATGGGATGGCGATAGATGCGATAGCCGAGCCGCCGCCACGCTGAGCGCGACTGATATTCGCGCACCGTCAGCGTATCGACGTCGCCGAAGCCCCGGGCGTCGAGATTGCCGGTGCTCGCGTGATGCAGCGCATGGGAGCGGCGCCAGCATTCGTACGGGGTCAGCGTCAGCACGCCAAGCGCGCGCCCGACCCAGTCGTTCGCCCGGCGGCTCGGGAAAAAGGACCCGTGGCCGCAATCGTGTTGGATCAGGAACAGTCTCAGCAGGAAAAGCCCTGCCGGGACCGCCAGCAACAGGGCGACGAGGTGGCCGGCACTGACCGCCACCAGCATCAATCCGCACAGGCCAAGGAACGGGATCAGCGTGCTCGCAAGCTCCCAGCCGCTTCGGCCCAGCCTGGGAGATCGGAACGCGTTGAGATCACGGACGAGTGCCCGTGGGTCGATCTGCGGGGGGCTAGCGGCCGGCGGACTGCTCACCAGCGCGTCGGCTAAAGTGTCGCTGGGCGGCGCAAAAACCACCTCGTCAGCGCCGCTAAGGCTCAGCATTTTATGATTTCTTCCGGAAAGGACACGCTCTGATGGGCAGAACAGTTACTGATTGAGACTGTTCCGCCAGCTCCTAGAGGCGATGGCGTTCCCGGTCCACACCGGCGGCGCCGGCGGGCAACCCGGCGTCAAACAGGTCGGCGGTCTCCGGGTACAGGCTGCCAAGCAAGCGCGCAGCGCTGCGGGTCAGCAGTTCCTCCACCGGGCCTTGGATCACCTCAGGCCCGGCGCTGCGTGCGCTGCTCCAGATGCTGCGGATGTTGCGACGCTCGGAAGCCACGACTTCGGCGACGGCATCGCGCCAGCCGAGCGGATGCTCGCCTTCCTCCCACTCGCCCCTGCCGCGGCCGAAGTGAGCGACCGCAAGGTATCGCAGCAGGGCCGAGCGGACCATGCCGGCGAAGAATTCCTCGGACCAGCGCACCGAGTTGCTGTCATCGCCGCGGGCAAGATTGTAGCCGCGCGCCGCCGAGCCCGCGCCGACGGCGCCGAGGATGCCGCCCACGACCATTCCGGCGCCGAGCGTCAGCCCGCCTGCAGCCACGTCTGCAGCAAGCCCTCCCGCAGCACCGGACACCAGGCCGCCGAGGACTGCGGCGACGCCCTCGCGCGCCGGCGCCGCTTCCGTGTAGTCGTCGCGCATTCGCTTCAGAACTTCCTGCGCGGCGCGGCCCGAGAGGCCGTGAAGCTGGATCAGGCGATCGGTCGACTCGCGGACCGCCTGGTCGACGCGCTCGCCCAAGCGGCCCATCGCCCTTTGTGCTTCGGGCGAACTGTCGCCTCCCGAGGGGTTGAGGACGGCGCCTCGGACCCGGTCGTGCCACTTGCGTTCGCCGATTGCTTCCCGATCGCAGGCAATGGCCGCCAGCTGGCGCGCGAGGATGCCCATGGCGGCCTGGAACCGCTCCAGGTTGCGAGCGGCCCAGGCGGCGGTCAGCTGTTCCATCACCTGTTGCCGGCCGCCCTCGAGCAGCGGGGTAATGGCCCGGAGCAAGGTGCGCTCCTGGACCCAGCAGCGGGCAAATGCGTCCAGCGTCAGCGAGGCGCGCACCAGGCCAGTTGACGCAAGGTGCTCCGTCCAGCGCTGCTCGTCGGCCTTGCCGTCTTCACCGGGCGGTCCGGTCTGGTTCAACAGCAGCACGATCGGCTTGCCGACCCAGGCGAGCACTTCCATTTCGAGCGGGACATAAGCTGCGCCTGCGGGATCTTCGCTGGCATTGACCAGGTACAGGACCACGTCGGCCTCGTCGCGGGCATTGCGCACCGCTTGCTGGCTCGACCACAAGGGCCGGTCGCGGAAGCGATCCCAGACCTGTCCGAGGAACCAGCCGATCGGATTGCCGGATGCACGCAGGCGGCTGACCAGGCGCGCCGTGTCGCCGAATCCGGGCGTGTCCCACAGCATCAATGTGTGGGCGCCGTCCTGCAGCATCACATAGCCCGTCGCGACCTGCGTCACGTGGGCGGCATCGCGAACCTCGCCGACATCCTGCTGAAGAAGAGTGCGGACGAGCGTGGTCTTGCCGGCATTGGTGTGGCTGATCAGGCTGAGGTTGATGGTCTCGCCGCCTGCGCCGCCCGGGGGTGCGGAGCTGCTCATCGACCTGCGCCCGGCACCAGTGCCTGTTCGAGCTTGCGCAGCGCATCCCGATCATCAGATACGCGGCCGAGGCTGACCAGGACCGGCTCCATACCGGCAGCGGCAAGCACCGTCTTCCACGCCTGCAGGCGCTCTTCGAGACGGCGCGGGGCCGACGGCTGGCCGCGATGCCGGCGCATGAAGGCGCTGTCGTCGAGCAGCACCGATACTTCCAGGCCCGTGCCAAGCCGTTGCCGCAGCCCGCTTGCCATCGCGCCATGGTTCTCCGCTTCCGGCGTCGACGACAAGTTGAAGAGGAGGATGAGCTGGTCTGCGCCCCGGATCTGCGATTCATGTGCCGCCAGCCACTGGTCCTCCTGGCCGTATGCCACCGGCGGATCGATCTCCACGACCGTCTTGTCGCCAAGCACCTGGGCAAGCAGGGCCTTGAGCTGGCCGGCTTCCTGCCCCGGCAACTCGAAGCCGTAGGGGACGACGCGCACGCGTGGCGCATGTCCGGCGGCATTGCGGCAGACGCGCCGAACGTAGAGATCGTCGTCGATGGCCATGCGGCGCTGCAGCCGGGCGGCCCGGACAAAGCTGCCGAGCGCGAGCAGCAGCCGCGGAACCATCACGAACAAGGCCGCCGTCACCATCCACAGGATCAGCCAGTCGCCCGCATTCTCGCCGGCGCCGCGGAGCTGCGCCAGGCGCTCGACGCCGGGCAAAGAGATTCCGGTCAGCGCACTTGCGGGCCCCAGCACGATCTTGAGCAAGGCGGCGATTTCCGCCTCGGCACCGGCCCACGTGCCGGCCCAGCCAGCGGTATATTCCGCCGTGTATCGCGCCCGGGCGAACATGCCGGCGAGCACGCCAGCGGCCAGAGCGGCTGCACTCAAGTGCAACGTCCGGTGGGCCCTCGCCCGGGTGAGCGGGGTCGCCGCCGTCACCCAGTCGCGGCCGAAGCGGCCCACCGCGCGCTCGAGCGTGGGATGGCCGGCAAGCTGTGCAGCGGAGGGGGCAAGCAGCCAGTTGAGGAGCGGGCCGACTGGATCCGGACCTCGCCTTGGCCTGGCCGCTCGCCGTGTCCAGCTGATCAGCAGCGAGGCGTATACCGCGAGGTTCCAGGCGATCATGCCCAGCAGCGGAAAGGCGAGGATGTTCAGCCGATCGCCTTCAATCGCGTTGGTCACCAGCCCTGCGGCGAGGGCACCGCCCGGAACAAACCAGTTCAACCATGGCGGCCAGCGTCCGAGGATGCGCACGCGCTGCAGCTTGGGGTAGCGCGCGTCGAGCCTCTCGAGCGCAACGCGAGCGCGATCCGCAAGGAACGCGGCGGTCGCGGCACGGTCGGACGGGTCCCGCAACGGGCTCTCCCTGAGAGCGACGGCGTCGGCATGCTGGCGATCCTCGCGCGTCAGCACCGCAGCCGCACCATCTTCGGCTTCGATCGCTCGGACCAGCAGCACATCGCGTGCCGCATGTTCTGTCATCCTCAGACCGGCCAACCGACACCTTCTCTGCGCAGAGCCTCCCGGACAACAACCCAGACGGTTTTCCGATGCACTGCAAAGCGGCGTTGTGATCTCCGCGCCAGCGAGCCTCGCGCAACACAACTCAGTTAAGTTGCAAGTTAACAGATTGTGGATAACTTTGGCTTGACGACTCGGACCAGGTGCCGAGCTCGTCGCGGGGGTGCGAACATGGAAGCCGACACGGTCTACTTCAGGCGGAGAGCCTCCGAAGAACGCACCGCCGCGATGTACACGCGGCATCCCCGCGCCCGAAAGGCGCACATCGACATGGCAGAACGCTACGAGGACCTGGTTCGCGCCATTGCTGCTCGCGAGCGTCATCTGCGCGTTGACCCCTCGGCTTCTCAGCCGGGGCCAAGCGTGACGGACCACGCCTCGGTCGGCAACAGCTGATCGCCGTCGAAAGATTTGGAACGGCCGGCCAGCGATTCAGTTGGTGCGGAATGACAGCATCACTGCCCAAGGAAGTTCTCGTCGTCGAGGACGAGCCGATGATCAGGATGGTGGCCGCGGATGCGCTCACCGACGGGGGAATCATGGCCTGGGAAGCCGGAGACGCCGACGAGGCACTGCACGTGCTTGAGCAACATCCGAGGATCGGGCTGGTGTTCACCGACGTCAACATGCCCGGCGACATGGACGGCCTCGGGCTGGCTCACGAAGTGAGTGTCGTGCGGCCCGATGTCAAAGTCATCGTCACCTCCGGAGCAACCACCGTGGCTGACCGGGACCTGCCGGGGGACGGCACGTTTCTGCCCAAGCCCTATCAGGCGCAGCGGCTCGTCAACATGGTCACGGCCAAGCTGGACGACGATCGCTGATCGAGAGGGTGCTGGTGAGCCCTGCTGGATTCGAACCAGCGACCTACTGATTAAAAGTCAGTTGCTCTACCGACTGAGCTAAGGGCCCCACCAGCCGCCGCCGTTACCGCCTCGGCGCCCGGCGGGCAAGGCGATGGGCGAGGTGGCGCGCCGTCACGCCGCCGCGAAGCCGCCAGCGGGGCGCGACGGCTGCCAGAGGCTGCAGCACGAAGGCGCGCTCGGCCAGCCGGGGGTGCGGGACGGTCAGCTCGCGGCCGCGCCAGCGCCCGCCGCTCCATGCGGCGATGTCGAGATCGAGCACCCGCGCTGCCCAGCGCTTGGCCGGGCGCCGGCCGAACTCGCGCTCCAGCGCTTTGAGCGCCCGCAGCATCTCGTTCGGGTCCAGTTCGCTTGCCACCAGCGCGACGCAATTGGCAAAGTCCCGGCCTGCGCCGCCATGCGCGGGGTTGAGGATGATCGGCGAGGCGTCGAACAGGCTGAAGTCCGCATCGAGCCTGGCGATCGCCGCTTCCACGACCTGCGCCGGGCGGCCGAACCGTCCGTGCGGCCGGTTTGAGCCGATTGCTATCGCGTAGAGCTGCGTTGCCTGCGCCACCGCGCTTCGCCTAGGTCAGCACAATGGCGCACGCCAGCCCCGCCGATTTATCGCCGATCCCCCGCGCCGAGGCGCCGCGCGACTGCCCCCTGTGCCCGCGGCTGGTCGCCTTTCGGCACCAGTGCCGCGCGGAATACCCGGAGTGGTGGAACGCACCCGTGCCCGCCTTCGGAGACCCCGGCGCATGGCTGGCGATTGTCGGCCTTGCGCCAGGCAAGCACGGCGCCAACCGCACCGGCCGCCCGTTCACCGGGGATTTTGCCGGCGACTTGCTGTACGCGACCCTGCTCAAGTTCGGCCTTGCCGAGGGTGAGTATCGCGCCGCCGCTGGCGACGGGCTGCGGCTGCGCGGAACCGTGATCCTCAACGCCGTCAAATGCCTGCCCCCGGCCAACAAGCCGGAGCCGGGCGAAATCGCCACCTGCCGCAATTATCTCGAGGCGGGGCTTGCGGCGCTGGGCGAGGTACGGGTGCTGGTCGCGCTCGGCCAGATCGCCCATGTCGCCGCTGCCCGGGCCCTGGGCCTTCCGACCTCGTCGACCAGGTTCGGCCACGGAGCCGAGCACGTCGCGCCCGACGGGCGCATGCTGCTGTCGAGCTACCATTGCTCGCGCTACAACCAGAACACGCGGCGGCTGGATGCGGCGATGTTCGAGAGCGTCTTCGAACGAGCCTGCGCGCTGCGCTCCCGGGACTAGCGGAGCTGGCTGTCCTTGCTGCCGCGGCGGTTGATCGCGGAATGGCTGACCTTCGCATCGCGCAGGGACTGGCAGGAAACGCAGGTCCTCACGCCGGGGATCGCGGTGCGCCGCGCGGCCGGCACCGGCTCGCCGCAATCCTCGCACTCCTCGGCACTCTCTCCCTTCGGGATCAGGGCACGGGCCAGCGCGACGGCATCCTTGATGCTGTCGTCGATCTGGTCCTGGACGGCTCCGTCGCGGGTCCAACCACCTGCCATGCCTGCGTAATCCGGAAAACCGCGCCGTGGTTCCGGCTAGCGGTCCTCGACCAGCCGGCCGTAGAGCTCCGGCCTGCGGTCGCGAAAGAAGCCGAAGGCGGCGCGGTGCTTGCGCGCCAAGGCGGTATCGACCGTCGCCACCAGCACGCCCGTCTCCTCGGCTCCGAACTCGGCGAGCATGTCGCCGCGCTCGTCGCAGATGAAGCTGTGGCCATAGAAGCGCTGGCCGCACTCGGTGCCGATGCGGTTGGCGGCGACCACCGGCACCACGTTGGACACCGCGTGGCCGACCATCGCCCGGCGCCACAGCCGCGACGTGTCGAGACCGGGGTCGTGCGGCTCGGAGCCGATCGCGGTCGGGTAGAACAGGATCTCGGCGCCCATCAGCATCATCGCCCGCGCCGTCTCCGGGTACCACTGGTCCCAGCACACGCCGACGCCCAGCGTCGATCGCTCCGGCCCCGCCCAGACCTTGAAGCCGGTATTCCCCGGGCGGAAATAGAATTTTTCCTCATAGCCGGGCCCGTCCGGGATGTGGCTCTTGCGGTAGACGCCGGCGACCTTGCCGTCGGGGCCGACCATCGCCAGGCTGTTGTAATGGTGCGGGCCGTCGAGCTCGAAGAAGCTGGTCGGAATCCAGATGCCAAGGTCCGAGGCGAGCGCCTGCATCGCCACCACCGACGGGTGCTCGGCGGTAGGCCGGGCCCGCGCGAACAGGCTCTCGTCCTCCTCGCGGCAGAAATAGGGCCCTTCGAACAGCTCGGGCGGAAGCACGACCTGCGCACCCTTGGCGGCGGCTTCGCGCACCAGTTCGGAGACGGCACGGATGTTCGCGTCCGTGTCGTCGCCGAAGGCGAGCTGCAGCGCGGCGACGGTGAGCTTGGTCATGGCGCGCACTTAATGGGTGAACGGGCAAATCCCAACAGCATGGTCAGGCCGGCAGCTGCTGGCTGATGCAATGGAAGCTGCCGCCCCCCGTCAGCACCGAATCGGCGCGCAGGCCCACGGCCGTACGATCGGGAAACAGCGCCTGCACGGCCGCAACCGCCGCGCCGTCGTTGGGCGCTCCATATTGCGGCACGACCACGGCGGCGTTGCCGATGTAGAAGTTCATGTAGCTGGCGGGCACCACGTCGCCCTCCTCGCTCTCGATGCGGCCCGGGGAGGGCAGGGTGACGACAGCCAGGCCCGCAGCCTCCAGCCTTCTTGCCGCATCGCGGTAGACCGCCGCGTTGGGGTCGTCCGCTGCCGCCAGCGGGACCGCAACCCGCCCGGGCGCAACGAAGCGCGCGAGATTGTCGACGTGGCCGTCGGTGTGGTCGTTCATCAGACCCGAGCCGAGCCAGATCACCCGCTGAAAGCCAAGGTCGTCGCGGAGCCGCTGCTCGACCTCTCCGCGCGTCAGCGAATTGCGGTTGGGGTTGAGCAGGCACTGCTCGGTGGTGATGACGGTGCCGGTGCCGTCATGGTCGATGGCGCCGCCCTCGAGCACCCAATCGGCCTTGGCGTAGGGCAGCCCTGCTGTGGCGGCGAGCCGCTCGCCGATGCTGTCGTCGCCGGGCAGGTCGTACTTGCCGCCCCAGCCGTTGAAGCCGAAGCCCGCCGCGCGGCGCTCCTCGCCCGCACCTAGGACGATCGGTCCCGTGTCGCGCAGCCAGACGTCGCCGAACGGCTCGACGATGACCGTTGCGAAAGGCGCCAGCTCCCGCGCCGCCGCTGCCGCATCGGCATGCGCGGCGACCAGCCGCACCTCCTCGCCGGCGCCGCCGGCATGCACCGCGGCGGCGAAGGCGGCGACTTCGCGCTCGGCTGGCTTGAGGTCGGCGAGCCAGAGATCGGGGTCGCTTGGAAAACCGATCCAGACCGCCTCGTGCGGCGCCCATTCGGGAAGGGGGACTGAGCTCATCGGCTGCCCGGTAGCCGTAGCCGCTTATGCAGCCAAGGGCACGCTTGCGAGCGCAGGAAAATCTGCCAAGCTGGTGCTGCCGATCGGTGGGGGAGTTCAGGTTCATGTACAGGTTCTTGTGCGGCGGCGCTGCGGCCGCTCTGGCGCTCTGCGCATTCTCGGGTTCCGCCCAGACGCGCGCCGGCGGTGACGATCTCGCGGCGGCATTCGGCGCCCGTGAGAGCGTCGAGAACATCAGCCTTTCACCGGACGGGACGAAGGTCGCCTATATCGCACCGCGCGCCGGCCAGGGCTCGGCGCTTTACACCGTGAACTTGGCCGATGGCGAACCGAGGGTCGCGGCAGCCGTCGACGGCAATCCGCAGCGGCTCGGCAGGTGCGACTGGGTTTCGAACGACCGGCTCGCGTGCCGGATCTATGCGATGGTCAAGGCCGACGAGATCACGCCCGTGACCCGCATGGTCTCGGTCGACGCCGACGGCAAGGACGTCAAAGTGCTGACGCAGCCGGACGATCTCCAGCAGCGCTACGCGAATAGCTATGGCGGGGCGATCCTCGATCTCCAGCCTGGAGCTGAGGGCACGGTGCTCATGGATCGCTGGTTCGTTCCCGAAGTCGGGAACAAGACGCGGATCTTCAACGACAAGGAAGGCTATGGCGTCGTCCGGGTAGACACGCGCACCCTGGCGACGAAGATCGTCGAGCAACCGGTGCGATATGGCGCCGAGTTTCTGACAGACGGCCACGGCACCGTCCGGATCATGGGCGTACAGCTGCCCAAGGGAGCCGCCGGCTATGCTGGCGAGAAGGTCAGCTATTCGTACCGCACGGCGAATTCAAACCGCTGGCAGCCGCTTGGCGAGTATGACGTGCTGTCCGAGGAGGGGGTGAACCCCTATGCCGTCGATCGCGCGCTGAACGCGGTTTACGCGCTCAAGAAGCTCAATGGCCGCCAGGCGCTATACCGCATCGCGCTTGACGGCTCGCTTCGCGAGGAGCTGGTGTTCTCCCACCCGCAGGTCGATGTCGATCGCGTGCTCCGGATCGGGCGCAGCCGCCGTCCCGTCGGGGTCAGCTACTCGACCGAGAAGCGCCAGGCGGTCTATTTCGACCCGGAGCTAAAAAGGATCGCGGCGTCGCTCTCGAAGAGCATGCCGCAATTGCCGCTGATCAACTTCGTCGATGCGAGCGCCGACGAATCCAAGCTGCTGATCCATGCCAGCAGCGACAACGATCCCGGGCGTTACTTCGTATACGACAAGGCCAAGCGGCAGCTCAACGAGATCATGGTGACGCGGCCGCAGCTCGAAGGATTGAAGCTGGCTCGGGTGAAGCCGGTGAATTACCGCGCCTCCGACGGCACGATGGTGCCGGCCTATCTGACCTTGCCGCCCGAGGGGCCGCAGAAAGGGCTGCCGGCGATCGTCATGCCGCACGGCGGCCCCAGCGCCCGCGACGAATGGCAGTTCGACTGGCTGGCGCAATATTATGCGAGCCGCGGCTATGCCGTGCTCCAGCCGAATTACCGCGGCTCATCGGGCTACGGCGACGCCTGGTTCCAGAAGAATGGCTTCCAGTCGTGGAAGACCGCGATCGGCGACGTTGCCGATGCCGGGAGGTGGTTGATCTCGGAAGGTATCGCCTCTGCCGACCGGATGGCGATCGTCGGCTGGTCCTATGGCGGCTATGCAGCGCTGCAGTCGGCCGCCGTCGATCCGCCCTTGTTCAAGGCGGTGGTGGCGATCGCGCCGGTGACCGACCTCCAGTTGCTCAAGGAGGAAACGCGCAACTGGGCGAACCACCTGCTGGCGGCCAAGTTCATCGGCTCGGGTCCGCACCTGCGCGAGGGCTCACCTGCGCATAACGCAGCCCGAATCACCGCGCCGGTGCTGATGTTCCATGGCGATTTCGACCGCAACGTGGGGGTCACGCAGGCGAGGCGGATGGAAGGCCGCCTCCGCGATGCGGGCAAGAAGGTCGAGCTGGTCGTCTATCCGCGGCTCGACCACGCCTTGGAGGATAGTCAGGCCCGGGCGGACATGCTGCGCCGGAGCGACATGTTCCTGCGCTCGGCGCTGAAGATGTAAACGAGAACGGCCCAGGGCAGCCGTTGCGCTGACCTGGGCCGGATTGAGGACTCGGCGTGTTTTAGCGCGAGTAGAACTCGACCACGAGATTGGGCTCCATCCGCACCGGATAGGGCACTTCGTCGAGCTTGGGCACGCGCGTGTAGGTGACGCGGGTGTTGCCGTCGGGCGCGACATAGTCGGGCACGTCGCGCTCGGCGAGGCCCTGCGCCTCGATCACCAGCGCCATTTCCTGCGCCTTCGGCCCAAGCTCGATGACGTCGCCGACATCGACCCGGCGCGAGGCGATGTTGCACTTGACGCCGTT
>DATLFV010000057.1:0-3487 GCA_035540875.1 Sphingomicrobium sp.
ACATCGCCAGCCGCTCGAGCCCGTAGGTGAGCTCGCCCGACACCGGCCTGCAGTCGAAACCGCCGACCTGCTGGAAGTAGGTGAACTGGGTGACCTCCATGCCGTCGCACCACACCTCCCAGCCGAGGCCCCAGGCGCCCAGCGTGGGGCTTTCCCAATCGTCCTCGACGAAGCGGATGTCATGCCTGAGCGGGTCGATGCCGATCGCTCCCAGCGAGCCGAGATAGAGCTCCTGCAGGTCGGGCGGGCTCGGCTTCAGGATCACCTGATACTGATAGTAATGGCCCAGGCGATTGGGGTTCTCGCCATAGCGCCCGTCGGTCGGGCGGCGGCACGGCTGCACGTAGGCGGCCTTCCAGGGCTCGGGCCCGAGCGCCCTCAGCACCGTTGCGGGATGGAAAGTGCCGGCCCCCATTTCGAGGTCGTAGGGCTGGAGCAGCACGCAGCCTTGGGCGCTCCAGTAGCGATGGAGCGTGAGAATCAGGTCCTGGAAGCTCAAGGCCATGCGCGGCGGAACTCCGATGGCGAGGTGCAATTGCGCAAAGCGCGCCGTTTGGCGGAAGCAGCGGCGGCGGGCAAGCCTCCGCCCCGTCCTCTGGAAGACTGGCGGCGCTCGTTCAGCGCCCCTACATGCCGGCCACGCGAACCCGCAGCCAGGAAAGACGAGGCACGATGCTCAAGACACTGATCCAGCGCACCCTCGCCTTGCTCGGCTTTGCCGCGCTCGCCAGCTGCACCACCCCGGCCACCACAGTCACTGGCCCGAGCGGCCGGCCGGCGCTGTGGCAGGTCGCCGATCATGACACGACCGTCTATCTGTTCGGCACCATCCACCTGCTGCCGCCCAACGTCGACTGGCGCTCGCCGAAGCTCGACCAGGCGCTCACCGGTTCACAGAGCCTGGTCGTCGAAACCCTGATCGACGAGCGCAACCCGGCCGCCCTGATCGCGGAGCTACAGCGGCTCGGCTTCCGGCCCGGGCTGCCGCCTCTGGCGGAGCGGGTCAGTCCGGAAAGACGGGCCAAGCTCCTGGCCGCGATCGCCAAATCCGGCCTGCCGCCGGCGACGTTCGACCGCATGGAGACGTGGACCGCGGCGTTCGTGCTGCTCGGCAACCAGTTCAAGGAGCTCGGCCTGGCCACCAACGCCGGCGTCGAGTCCGTGCTGCGCCGCGCCTTCACCGAGGCGGGCAAGCCGGTCGCCCAGCTGGAGACCAATGCCGAGCAGCTCGGCCTGTTCGATGCCTTGCCGGAATCGGCGCAGCGGGCACTGCTGGAAGGCGCGATCGACAATCCCGGCGACATGCGCACGCAGTTCTCCGCCATGCTCGACGCGTGGGTCCGGGGCGACGTCGACGCCATCGCCAGGACCTTCAACCAGGATCTCGCCGCCTCGCCCGAGCTGCGCGAGGCGCTGCTTCGCCGCCGAAATGCCAACTGGAGCAACTGGGTCGCCCGCCGCATGGCGGCACCGGGCAGCGTGTTCGTCGCGGTCGGCGCAGGCCACCTCGCGGGCTCCGACTCCGTGATCGCCATGCTCGAGCAGAGCGGTTACAAGGTGCGGCGCATCCAGTAGGATGCCGCCCGGCATCGATCAGCGATAAAAATTCGCGCACCGGCAAATGGCGCTAGACATTTGTTAGGGCCTCGGTGACCATCCTGCTCAGGGTATCGGGTCGGGGGGCCACGATGCGAATCGGGTGACTGCGGGCCGCGCCTCGCCAGGGGGCAGCTCGCGCCTCGCCCGGCCGATCGACGGCTTCCCGGCGCCGGTCCGTGGGCAGGAGACCCGTGGATGGCCGTGACACTGCTTGCCGCCGCAATCGCTGCCGCCATGGCGCACGCCTCGCCGCGCCCGGCTCCCGCAGCTGCCGATTCCGATCCGGCAATCTGGGTGGTCAGCGACGAAGACACGACCATTTTCCTGTTCGGCACCTTCCACGCGCTCGACGGCCGGCAGGCCTGGTTCAACCGGACGGTCAGCAGCGCCTTGTCCGCGGCGGACGAGCTGGTGCTTGAAACGGTGGTCCCCGATCGCGGCCCCGGCGCCCATGCACCGGCAGGCGCCGCGCCGGCGCCCACGGGTTCCTTCATGCGCGCGACCGGCGCCGTGATCGCCGCCGGCCGCTCTAAGGGCCTCAGGGTCGACCAGGGCGCCGATACCGTGCTCCGCCGCGTCGCCGAGGCTTCGGGCAAGCCGGTCGGCGGGCTCGAGACGCTCGAGTTCCAGATCGACCTGTTCAAGCGCATGTCGGCCGGCTCGCCGCCGTCCCAGCCGAGGGTTCAGGTCCAAACCGGCGCCGACCCGCGGCTGGGGACGCTGATGAGCCAGATGCAGGACGCCTGGAAGCGCGGCGAGCAGGGCCTGTTCGTGGTGCTCCTCAACCGGATGCGCGCAACCTCTCCCGAGGCCTATCGAGCGATGTTCACCGAGCGCAACGCCAATTGGGCGGGCTGGATTGCGCAGCGCCTGCAGGAGCCCGGAACCGTATTCGTCGCCGTCGGGGCCGGTCATCTCGCCGGCCGCGACAGCGTCCAGGCCAAGCTTGCCGAGCTCGGGGTCAAGTCCGCCCGCATCAACTGACGGCCCCGACCGGCCGTCAGCCCGGACTTGATCCGGCGATCCAGTCCAACTTGCCTTTGGCCGCCCCTTGCACTAGGGCGCGCCCTTCCCCGGCCATGGTCATCCCTGGAGGCGTGGCGGGGCTGCAAGAACCTGGAGAACAGACAATGAGCGAACAGCTGACGCTGCCCGCCGAAGCGCGCGAACGGGCTGGCAAGGGAGCCTCCCGTGCACTGCGCCGCGAAGGCCGGGTGCCCGCCGTGGTTTACGGCGACAAGCAGGAACCCTTGAGCATCCATGTCGAGGAGAAGCTCCTCGCCAAGATGCTCTCGAGCGGCCACTTCATGAACAGCGTGGTGATGATCGACGCCGCCGGGGCGACCCACCGCACCCTGCCCAAGGACGTGCAGTTCCATCCGGTCACGAGCCGTCCGATCCACGTCGACTTCCTGCGCATTTCCGAGCACAGCAAGGTCACCGTCAACGTGCCGGTGCGCTTCGACAATGAGGATGACTCGCCCGGCATCCGCCGCGGCGGCGTTCTCAACATCGTCCGCCATGAGCTCGAGCTGGTCTGCGACGCGGCCGAGATCCCGGACGAGATCCACATCAACCTCGCCGGCCTCGACATCGGCGACAGCATCCACATCTCCGCCGTGGAGCTGCCGGGCGGCGCCAGGCCGACGATCGAGGATCGCGACTTCACCGTCGCCACCATCGTCGCTCCGTCGGCGATGAAGAGCGAGGAAGGCGACACCCAGACCCCCGCCGCCGACGACGTTCCGGCCAGCGAGCAGAACGAC
This sequence comes from Sphingomicrobium sp., assembly GCA_035540875.1. GTDB lineage: Bacteria > Pseudomonadota > Alphaproteobacteria > Sphingomonadales > Sphingomonadaceae > Sphingomicrobium. The sequence goes on from DATLFV010000057.1 coordinate 3,366, forward strand.
GAGACCGGCGAGAGCGAAGGCGAAGGCGAGTAAGGCTTCCCCTCCCCCTCGGGGGAGGGGAAGCCTTACTCGCCTTCGCCTTCGCTCTCGCCGGTCTCGTCGTTCTGCTCGCTGGCAGGAAC
>DATLFV010000058.1:0-18892 GCA_035540875.1 Sphingomicrobium sp.
ATGCCCGCCGCACATCGTCGAGCACGCCGACCATGTCGGCTCGACCCGCTCGATCCTCGACTTCGCATTGAGCGCGCCCGCCAGCACCATTCTGGTCGCAACCGAGCCGCACATCATCCACCAGATGGAAAAAGCGGCGCCAGACAAGCAGTTCATCGGCGTGCCAGGCGGCGACGGCAACTGCAACTGCAACATGTGCCCCTACATGGCGCTCAACACGCTCGAGAAGCTCTACGTCGCGCTGCGCGACCTCGAGCCGCGCATCGAGCTCGAGCCCGAGATCATCGATCGCGCGCGCGTGCCGCTCGAGCGCATGCTGGAGATGGCGGGGCGCACGGTTGGCCAGGGCGATGTCGGCCGACCGGTGCTCAGCGAGCCCGGGAAGCAGATCAGCGGCGACTGAGGCGCTGCGGCGGGGTTACTTGGCCTCGCCTTTCTCGTTGATCGCGACGCAGCTCGCCTTGGCGGCGGAATCGCCGCAGCATCCTTCAGCGCCTAAGTGTCGGATCGAGGAGCGGGCGAGGCCGGGGCGTCGATTGTCGCCGCGCCGGGATAATGTCTCTCCAGATGACGCTTGATGATCCGCAAATTGCGCGTGTTCGACCGGAAGAAGAAGTCCGGAACCGCGCCAACGAAAGGGATCAGCCCGAGCAGCCAGTCGACTCCGATGTTGCCCGCCATGCGGGCCATCTGCCATTTCGACATGCCCAGGTTGCGCGCTTCCCAGGTCATGTAGGCGCCGAGCGCAGCGCCGGCGGTGCTGCCGGCGATCGGCACCAGGCTGAGGATGACGTCGAGCCCGACCGGACGATTGAGCCCCGGGATGGTGATCATCCGCTCGAGGATGCGCTCGAGCGCGACGACCCGGACGCGGACCGATTCGGGATCGCATCCCAGGCCGGGAAAGCGCCCGCCGCTTCCGCTTTGGTTAGCCACTATCGCCGCGCCTCGACGAGCCGTTGCTCGAGCCCGATCAGCGTGTGACGCGCGAAGCGGTTCCCGGCGAAGCCGTCGATGCGGCGCGACACCAGCGACCAGCGCACCGGCGCCGACAGCGGCAGGAACAATTGCGCCTCGTCCATTCGGCGCGCGGCTTCCATGAGCAGTGCGCCGCGCTGCGCCGGGACGGACGCTCCCCGCGCCGCTTCGAGCAAGGTGTCGGCCTCCGGGTCGCAGACCGGCGCTGCCTCGCAGCGGAAATGGCGCAGGTACCATGCCGGCGAGTCCGATGGCGCCACCGCGTCGATCAGCCTGAGATCGGCCGGGACTCCACGTGCAGCGCGCTCGACCCTGATCCCGAGCAGCGCCCAGTCCTCGGCGAGCCGGCGCAGCAGCAGCTCGGCCGCCGGCCCCTCGGGCAGGCGAATGCGCAGGAGCGGCCGCTCGCCCGCACCGAACAGCCGGTCGGCGGCTGCAATCAGCTCGGGCCGGCGCTCGCCGAGCGGCACCGCGGTCCATTGCGGCGGGACAGGATCGGCGACGCCGATCAGCCCGGGCTCAAGCAAAGTGGCGCGGCCGAGCAGCCCCGGCACGTTCAGGGCCTGGGCAAGTGCGGCGCGATCGACCGACTGGCTCAAAAGGCGGCGCAGCTCGGCATCGGCCAGCGGTCCGCCGGCACGCGCCGGGGCCAGTCCGAACAGGCCGATCGCGGGGTCGAACACCAGCGCCCGCCGCGGCAGTCGCTGCGCCTGGACCAGCGGCAGATCGGCAAAGGTCCCGCCGAGCACCAGGTCGGCCTGCTGGGCGAGGAATCGCTCGATCGCCGTCTCGGCCGCCGCTCCGCTCAGCCACACGTCCTCGTGCTGTTCCTCTTCGCCGTCCAGGCCGGTGATCGAGCGCCGAAGCCATAGCTCCCCCGCGGGGCCGCGGCGGTCGCGGAGCAGGAATGGGCCGCTGCCCTGGCCGTTGCGAACCAGCGCGAATTCAGGCTGGGCAAGGAGCTGAAGCAGATTGGGTCGCGGCGCATCCAGCCTTATCTCCAGCACCCGGTCGGTCATCGCGACGATTTCGTTCACTGCGCCGAGGGTGTCCTTGATCGGATTGAGGCTGGATCTCGCGACGGTTCGGCGCAGGATGCGCGCCACCTGGTGGGCATTGACCTTGCCGCCGGAGGGCCACTCGGCGGCGGCAAGGCGGAAGATGTAGCTCAGCCCGTCGTTGCTGACGGTCCAGCGCTCGGCGAGCCCCGGCTCGATCTGGCCGTGCGCGTCGAAGCGCACCAGTCCTTGCGCGACATTGTTCAGCAGCACCGCGTCGCCCGTCGACAGCGGCTCGGCCGCCGGGTCCTTCAGTCTCGGTTGCGGACCGATCACCGCGACCTTCGCGGCGCCGCCGATCTCCCGGTCGCAGCCACCGGCCAGCACCAGCGACAGCGCGAGCATCAGGGCGCGAGCGTGGGAAAGCCGCGGCATCGCCCGCGGGTTTAGCCGCAATCCCGGGTTCAGCAAGCGTCTGGAAAAAGTGCGATCACTGTTTTACTGATGTAAGGCAGCGGGCAATTGGGCCGCGGAGGGACGCGCGTTGGCCGAACGGGACGGGATCTGGAGCCGCGGCGGAGTCCCGGTCGAGGAGCTGCCCGATCCCTTCGCGCCTGCGGCCCCGGCGCCGGACGACCTGCCGGCCGCGGGCGATTCGCCCGAGCCGCCGGCGAGGCCGCGCCGCAGCCGCTGGCGCGTCATCCTCTACTCGGCGCTTGGCTTCCTGCTGGTGGTCGTCCTGTGGCTGATCGTCACCGCCCCTTTGTCGCGGGCGCTCGAGCCGCTCGAGGATCCCGCCTTGCTGCTGCTGTCGTCCGAGGGGCGGCCGATCGCGCGGCGCGGCGCGATCAAGGACCGGCCGGTCGTCGCCGCCGAGCTCGACCGGCAGACGCCGGCGGCATTCGTCGCGATCGAGGACCGCCGCTTCTACCGCCACTGGGGCGTGGACCCGCGCGCGATCGGCCGCGCGATGCTCGCCAACCTGCGCGCCGGCGGCGTTCGCCAGGGTGGCAGCACCATCACCCAGCAGCTCGCCAAGACCAGCTTCCTGTCGTCGGACCGGAGCCTGAAGCGCAAGGCGCAGGAGGTGATCATCGCCTTCTGGCTGGAAGCCTGGCTGACCAAGGACGAGATCCTGTCGCGCTACCTGTCCAGCGTCTATTTCGGCGATGGGGTCTACGGGCTGCGCGCCGCGGCCCGCCATTATTTCGACCGGGCTCCCGAAGATTTGACCCTCGCCCAGTCGGCGATGCTCGCCGGCATCGTCCAGGCGCCATCGCGCCTGGCGCCCACCAGGAACCTGGCAGCGGCACAAAAGCGCAGCAAGCTGGTGCTTGGCGCCATGGCCGACACCGGGATCATCAGCGCCGATCGCGCGCGCGGGATCAAGCTGGCGCGGCCGGTGCGCCGCGTGTCCAAGGTTCCGACCGGCACCTATTTCGCCGACTGGGTGGCGCCGGTCGCGCAGCGCGCGTTCGAATCGGAGTTCGGCGAGGTCAGGGTGAGGACCACCCTCGACGCCGATCTCCAGCGCCTTGCGGTGCGCGCGATCAACTCCGCCAGCATCGGCGACGCCCAGGCGGCCCTGGTCGCGATGCGTCCCGACGGCCGCGTCGTCGCCATGGTCGGCGGGCGCAGCTACAAGGCCTCGCCGTTCAATCGCGCCACCCAGGCGCGCCGCCAGCCCGGCTCCGCGTTCAAGTTGTTCGTCTATCTCGCCGCGCTGCGCGCCGGCTGGACGCCCGACAGCATCATCGATGATTCCCCCATCACCATCGACGGCTGGACCCCCGCCAACAACGACCGCGTCTATCGCGGCCGGATCACGCTCCGCGAGGCCTTCGCCCGGTCGAGCAATGCGGCGACCGTGCGCCTTTCCGAGAGCGTCGGCCGCGACAATGTGCTGCGCGCCGCACGCGACCTCGGCATTTCCAGCCCGCTGCCCGACACCCCGAGCGTGGCGCTCGGCACCGCCGGCGTCAGCCTGGTCGAGCTCACCGCCGCTTATGCCGCAATCGCCGGCGGCACTTTTCCGGTCACCGCCAGCGGCCTCGACCGCAAGGCAGCGCAGGAGCAGGGGATCGCGGCCTTCTTCCGCCGCAGCGGCGCACTCGAGCGGCGCCGCGACTGGGCGCCGATGCTCGACCTGCTGTGGGAAGCCGCCAATCGCGGCACCGGCCGCCGCGCGGCGCTTGCCACCCCGACCTTCGGCAAGACCGGCACCACCCAGGAGAGCCGCGACGCCTTGTTCATCGGCTTTGCCGGCGATCTGGTGGTCGGGGTCTGGGTCGGCCGCGACGACAACAGGAGCCTTGGCAGGATGAGCGGCGGCACCGTCCCCGCCAGCATCTGGAAAAGCTTCATGGCGCCGGCGCTGGCCGCTGACGGTCGCCGCGGGCCGGCGCTGCCGCGCGAATATCGCCTGCCGCAGCGCGAGGCGCCGGCGCTGCCCGCGGAACGGCAGAGCCCGCTTCCGGAGGAATGGAGCGAGCCGGCGCGGGTGCTGCGCGAGGCGGCGGAGACGCTCGAGGAACTGCTCCAGGAGCTTTAGGAATCCGTAAAGGGTTCGCGGCTAATCTGCCCCGGCTCCTCTCACGGGGGTCAATGGGAGACAGATGATGTTCAAGAAGCTTTTCCGCAACGAGCAGGGCGCGACCGCGATCGAATATGGTTTGATCGCAGCGCTGATCGCCGTTGCCGCCATTGCCGCGATGGGCAGCGTCGGTTCGAAGCTCGACACGACCTTCACCAACGTTTCCAGCAGCCTCAAGTAAGGCTGGCGAAGACAAACAGGCGGCGGCGGTGCCCGGGGGCGCCGCCGCCGTTCGTTTGCGCGGCTCGCAGGCTCGAAACATGATTAAGCCGCGGAAACTTCTCTCTTTAAAACTTTCTCAATCCTTGTCTCCTAATCCTCGGTCATCCTGAGCGGGAACAATCCTCGCACAGGTTGGAGGGCGAGGCTCTCCCGTGGACCTTGAGGAGACCAGTGATGACCAAGTTTCTGAAGCTGATTAAGAACAACGACGGTGCGACCGCCATCGAGTACGGCCTGATTGCCGCTCTCATCGCCGTTGCCGCCATTGCCGCGATGGGCAACGTCGGTTCGAAGCTGAACACCACCTTCACGAACGTTTCTTCGAGCCTGAAGTAAAACTCGGCCGTCGTGAACGAACGGGAGCGGCGGTGCCGAAAGGCGCCGCCGCTCTTTCTTTGTGGCAAGTGCCGCGGCCGTCCGGCGTGCTGCGCCGCCGCGAGCTTTACCGGCGATCTACGAGGATGGTGGAGCCGAGGGGGATCGAACCCCTGACCTTCGCAATGCCATTGCGACGCTCTCCCAGCTGAGCTACGGCCCCGTCCGCCGCCGCCTTTAGGCGATGCGCTTTGCCCCTGCAAACAGGAAATTGTCGCTTGCTGCCGCGCCGCGGGTGCCGCCGGCCACTGCTCTATCCTTGCACGTGAAGTGGTTCAACGCACGGCGGTTTGTTAGTGCGGCCTGACGCGTGATTCGCAGCGGAAGGCGGGGATGGATCGGGAAGACAGCGTGACTTCGGTGCCATCCGTCCCGGCGCCCCTGTCGGATAGCGAGAAGCGCCATCGCGAGACCGAGCGGCGGCTCAACGCGGTCCTCGACAATGCCAGCGTCGCCATCTTCCTGATGGATGAGCATCAGCACTGCGCCTACATGAACGCCGCGGCCGAGCGCATGACCGGCTTTTCGCTGGCGGAGACGGTCGGCCGCGCGTTGCACGACGTCATCCACCACACGCGTCCCGACGGTTCGCATTACCCGCTCGAGGAATGCCCCATCGATCGTGCTTTCCCGCAGAACAACAATGTCCAGGGCGAGGAGGTGTTCGTCCACCGCGACGGCCACTTCTACCCGGTCGCCTTCACTGCCAGCCCGATCCGCGACGAAGCCTCGCAGACGATCGGCACCATCATCGAAGTGCGCGACATCTCGTCTGAAAAGGCCGCCGAGGCGCAGCTCCGCGCATCGCAACGGGCCGCCGAAGATGCGGCAGCGCGCAATCTGGCCATTTTGTCGCAGCTCGAGGAAGGGGTAATCGTCACCCACGCCGACGGCCGCATCGCCTTCGTCAACGAGGCCGCGAGCCGGATTCACGGCGTCGCCGCGCTCGACGTCCCGCCGGATCGCTACAGCGGAACCTATCACCTCCTGACCGAGGACGGCGAGCCTTACCCGCCCGCCGATCTGCCATTGGCGCGGGCGGTGCGGGGAGAGGCGGTGCGGGAGGCGGCATGGCGGATCCGCCGGCCGGACGGCAGCGAAGTGCTGGCGCGCGGCAGCGCGCGCCCGTTGCTGAGCGCCGGCGGCGCGCAAGTCGGCGCGGTGCTGACGTTGCGCGACGATACGCAACGCGATGCGGCCGAGCGCGAGGTGCGGGAAAACGAGGCGCGGCTGCGGGCGCTCACGGACAATCTGCCGGGCGGCATGGTCTACCAGATCGCCACCGGGCTCGACGGCTCGGACCGGCGTTTTCTCTACGTCTCGCAAAGCCACGAGAAGCTTACCGGCTACACCGCCGAGGAGGTGCTCGCCGATCCGACGATTCCATATCGGATGATCCACCCCGATGACGGCATGAGCCTGATGGAAGCGGAGGCGAGGGCGATTGCCCAGCAGACGCCGTTCGACGCCCAGGCCCGCTTTTTCCGGAAGGACGGCGAAATGCGCTGGTGCCGGATCATTTCCGCGCCGCGCCCGCAGCCCGGTGGCGGATTGATCTGGGACGGCATCCAGATCGACATCACCGACCACAAGCGCGCGGAGGCCGCGCTGCGCGAGAGCGAGGAGCATCTACGCAGCCTGAATGACACGCTCGAGGAGCGGGTCCGGCAGCGCACCGCCGAGCTTGAGCGCGTGCACGAGCAATTGCGCCAGTCGCAGAAGCTCGAGGCGATGGGTCAGCTGACCGGCGGTGTCGCCCATGACTTCAACAATTTGCTGACGCCGATCATTGGCAGCCTGGACATGCTGCAGCGCCGTGCGGCGCTTTCCGACCGCGACCAGAGGCTGATCGGCGGCGCTCTCGAATCCGCCGAGCGCGCCAGGACGCTGGTGCAGCGGCTGCTTGCCTTCGCGCGGCGGCAGCCGCTGCAAGTGGGCGCGGTCGACGTTGCCGGCCTGATCGAGGGCATGGCCGATCTCGTCGCCAGTACGTCCGGGCCGCAGATCAAGGTGGCGATCGACATTGCGCCCGATCTGCCCTGTGCGCGCTCGGACCCGAACCAGCTCGAAATGGCGCTGCTCAACCTCAGCGTCAACGCGCGCGACGCCATGCCCGACGGCGGCAAGCTGACCATCTCTGCAGTCGCCGAGACGATCGGTGACGGCCACCGTGCCGGCGTCGCCCCGGGCGCCTACGTCCGCCTGTCCGTCTCCGACACCGGCATCGGCATGGACGAAGCGACCCGGGCCAGGGCGATCGAGCCGTTCTTCTCGACCAAGGGGGTGGGGAAGGGGACCGGCCTCGGTCTGTCGATGGTGCACGGCCTCACCTCGCAGCTCGGCGGGGCCATGCTGATCTCCAGCCGGCCCCGACTTGGCACCACCGTCGACCTGTTCCTGCCCGCAGTCGCGGAGGAAGGCCGCCGTGCAGCCTCCCGGCCGACCCGGCCGAGCAGCGGCGCCGGCGCCGGCAAGGTGCTGCTGGTCGACGACGAGGAGCTGGTCCGCGCCAGCACCGCCGAAATGCTCGCCGACCTGGGCTTTGAGGTCGTCCAGGCAGCTTCGGCCGGGGACGCCCTCGCCTGCCTTGCCGCCGAACCTTTCGACCATGTGGTCACCGATCATCTGATGCCGGGGATGACGGGCACCGAACTCGCGCGCACCATCGCCGACAATTATCCGCAAACCCCGGTGCTGGTGATTTCCGGCTATGCCGCGATCGAGGGCGTGGCGGCCGACATTCCGCGGCTCGCCAAGCCCTTCCGGCAAGACGAGCTGGCAAGGAGCCTCGCGCACCTGCGCGGCCCGGGCCGCTGAAACGACCGCCCCGCCTCAGCCGGGTTTGGTCGGCGCCAGCACGGCGCTCGCCGCCTCCAGCGGCCTGTCCAGGTTGAGCCGCTCGACCACCGACACGGCATCCTCGAAGCCGGCGCCGCAGAAGGTCGGCACGCCGCTCGCCTCGATCTCGCGCAGCAGCTCGCCTTCGGGACCTGAGCGGCAGGAGCCGTCGACATCGCGGATGAACACGGCCGCGACGCGCTCACGGAAATCACGCACCACCTGGGCGTAGACGGACACGTCGCGCTGGCCGTTGTCACCGATCAGCAGGAAGCGCAGCTGCGGGTAGAAATCGAGCACCGTCTCGATCGCCGCCAGCTTGTGGGCGTCGTGGCTCTTGCGGATGAACTGCTGCGCATCGATCCCATAGTCCTTGAGGAACATCGGACCGTGCGGGATGTGGTTGAGCTCCATGAACTCGGCGATGAATCCGTAGAGGTTCCACGGCGACGACGAGACGTAGAAGAACGGCCGCGCCGGGGCCTGGTGGTCGCGGGCGATCATCTTGTAGAGCGTCGAGGCCCCGGGCACGGCAAGCCGGTCCTGCGGCCGCTCGACCAGCACCCGGCGCCAGTTCCTGACGAAGTCGGTGGCGCCGGTCTCGACCACCGTGTCGTCGATGTCGGAGATGATGCCCCAATGGTTGTCGGTGCCCGGCGCCAGGATCGGCACGGCGATGCTCGCCTGCTGCGCCTGCCGGCCTGGGGTCGTCACCACCACCTGCTCCCAGGCGGTGTGCAGGGGCAGCGGCGTGGGGCAGGCGAAGTCGAAGGTGAAATAGCCTTCCTCGTCGCTCAGCGTCTCGTGCACCTGGCCGTAGCCTTCGCAGCGCACGGCGATGCCCGGAAGCTCCTTGCTGTTGTAGATTGCGAGCATGGCGCGGATCCGCGTCGCCAGCCCTTCGCCGGCGTCGAGCGGCTTTTCGTAGCGCACGATTCGCCCCTTCAGGCGCACCGTCTCGTTATTGCGGTAGCCGGCATAGGCGAGCAGGCGGACCTTGCGGTCGTGCCCTTCGCCCCGAGCCAGCAAGTCGTGGATCAGGTCGACGTCACGCTCGAGTTCCGCAACCGACGCCTTGAGAAAACGCGAGATCGCCGAACCTGCCATGGCGCGACGAACGGGAGGGGATGAGGGGAGGTTCCCGAGCCGCCCTTTTACCAGACGCGGTGACGGTCCGCCCAGCGATCGTCCGGACCGAGGACGCGGCTCGACTGCTCGCTGATCCGATGTGCGTATGCAGTCGCAAGATGGACGTGGGCGAGCGTCGCCTCAAGCGAAACGGCCTTCACCGCGGCTTCCGCTTCCTCGCGGATCCGGCAGTGCAAATAGCCGAGGCTTTCCACCCGCACGGCGTGCCCCCTTTGCTCGATCGGCTTTCCAGACGACATCCAGACAATCTCCGCCTTGACCACTGCTCCCAGCTACGAGGCAACAGGCGGGTCGGACGCACCAAATTCGCGTTCCTCGTTGCAAGAGGGGCGGTCAGTCCGGGTCCCGGCGCCTGAGGACCCTGTCCATGTCGGTCACGAACACCGCCGCGGACCAGCCGATCAGCAGAAATCCGGTAAGGCCCTCGAACGTCACCACCAGCGGCCAGCGGCTTCCCGTGCCCTCGAGCACCCCCATCGTGGTGTAGGCGAGACCGGACATGTGCAGCGCCTGCGCGAAGCTCGCGGCCTCGCCGACGAGCAGATAGAATGCTGCGTAGACGGCGATTTCGGTCGCGTGCAGCGCGAACAGGGTCAACGCCATGGGCACCATCAACGTGACTTCGCGCGCGGCGAGCCGCTGCTGCCTGATTTTTCGATCCTCATAGCGGAACAGCTTTGTGGACAGCGCCACTCCGGTGCCGTGAATCACGGTCGCGATCGTCATCAGCACCGTGGCCATCAGAAGCTGGATTGCCAGGTTCATCGGGCAAGTCTCACAGCCATCCCCGCCAACGCGCGATCGCAGTCGCAATGATCACGGTCAGGAGCAAACTGCCGATGGTCACGTAGAAGCCGGCATCGCCGGTCGAGAAGAAATCCGTCTCGAAATTCATTCCGAATATGCCGGCGACCGCGGCGCAGATGCCGACCACCGCCGTCAGATAGGTTAGCACCTTGACCAGCTCGTTGGTCTGCTGCGCGGTGCGGGTCGCGAACAGTTCGAAGCTGCCGACGACAAGGTCGCGGGCATGCTCCACCTCGTCGATCGCCCGCTCGAAGCGGCCGACGAGCACCTGGAAGTGTGGTGCCGCACCGGATTGGGTCACGAGCTGCAGGTCCGGGCGCGACAAGCCGTAGAACACGGTGCGCTGGGCGGACAGAGACGTACGCAGGCGCGACACCCGCCGCCGCAGGGTAACCATTCGTCCAAGGAGAGTGCGGCTGGACGGGCTGGTCAGGGCCTGCTCGTCGAGCCGGTCGACCAGCTGCTCGATCCGCGCGATGTCCTCGAAGAACGCCTCGAGGTGCGCGTCGAGCAGCGATGCCGCGAAATCATGGGTCGAGAGCGTGCCGATGGTGGTCTCGGCACGGTCGCGCTCGCGAAATGCGTCGATGAAGCCGATCGTGCCATCGTGGACGGTCAGCAGCCATTTGCGGCTGATGACGAAGTCGAGCCTCGTGCCCTCATGGCGATTGAGCCAGGGCCGCCCGATGCCATGATTGTCCTGGACCACGGTGGCCGGCGCGGTTTCGACGAAGAATTGGGAATAGCTGCCGTAATTCTCGACGCCTGCGGTCTCGCCGCGGCCGAGCAGCGTTGCGAGACTCCCCTGCTCCAGGCCGAGCTGTCCGGCGACCCAGCGCAGGTCCGCCGCGTCGCGGCAATCGATGTCGATCCACAACAGGTGCTGCTCGCCGATGCAGCCGAGCGTCTCCGGTGACAGCTCGACCTCCCGGTCATGGCCGTCGGTGTCGTACAGGTAAGCTGTGACGGGCATCGCCGGCAGAACGGATCAGCCGTAAGAAGGCTGCGAGTCCGTAACGACTGCTCCAGCCGGCCGGTGCGGGTGCCTAGGCCTCGTCGTCCTCGCCCGCGGTCTCGACGCCCAGGTCCTCGTCGCCCGTCGACAGATCGACCTCGTCGTCGGCGCTGGGCTCCTCGTCCTCGTCGATCGCGAGATCCTCGGCGCCCAGCTCGGCGTCCTGCGCCGGTTCCTTCGCGACCGGCGCCGCGGCTTCGAACGGCAGCGGCTGCTTGGACTTCAGCACCGGCTCGGGCACCCATTCGGACCCGCACTCGATGCAGTGCACCGGATTGTCGTTGCCGAGGTCGTAGAAGCGGGTCGAGCACTTGGGGCAAGTGCGCTTGGTGCCCCATTCGGGCTTCACCATTGGTCGGTCTCCAGATCGCGAAAAGGCGGCGCCGGGCTGGGCCGGTCCGAAAGCGGGCGCGCCTTGCCATAGGGTCGACCCACTGTCAAAGCGCTCGCGCCCGATGCCAGCCGATCCGCCTCTCGTCATCGCCGTCGACGGTCCCGCGGCCAGCGGCAAGGGAACGATCGCCCGTGCGCTCGGCCGGCATTTCGACCTGCCGCACATGGACACCGGCCTGCTCTATCGCTCGGTGGCGCTCAACCTGTGGCGCTGGGGCGGCGATCCGGCCAGCGAGTTCGAGGCGCTGCGCGCCTGCGACGTCGCCGCCATCGACCCGGCCGATCCGGAGCTGCGCAGTGAGCCGGTGTCGGCGATCGCCTCGCGCGTTTCGCTCTATCCGTCGGTCCGCACCGCACTGCTCGAGCGGCAGCGGCAGTTCGCGCAGCAGCCGGGCGGGGCGGTGCTCGACGGCCGCGACATCGGCACCGTGGTGGCGCCCGACGCGCGCGTGAAACTGTTCGTCACCGCCTCGGCGCAAGTGCGCGCGCAGCGCCGCGTCGCCGAGCTCGAGGAACGCGGAATGCCTGCGCACCTCGAGGACGTGCTGATCGACATCCGCGCCCGCGACGAGCGCGACACCGGCCGCGCCCTCGCTCCGCTCAAGCCCGCTGAGGACGCGATCCGGCTCGACACCAGCAGCATGGGCCGTGACCAGGCGATTGCCGAGGCGATCCGCCTGGTCTCCGAGCGGCTCTAGAACAAGAGGCCAGCGGGCAGCAGCGCGATCACCGCCATCACGGGCAGGCATCCCCACCCAAGCCGCATGCAGCCCCCGCGCTCGGGGTCGGCGGCTCCGGCATCGGACCGGGTGCTGGGATCGGCCTGCTCGCGGCCGTCGCCTTCACTGATAGCCACGGGCCTGCTCCCGTTCTTCGGCTGCCTGCTCCTGCGCCTCTTCCATGGCTTGTGCGTTGGCCTCGCTGCTCTCGCTGCGCTCCTCGGCTGCCTGCGAATCCTCGGGTCCTGGCTTCGTCTGCATGGCTCGCGTCTCCTCGCCCCACCAACCGGCGGGAAGGATCGGCGTTCCTACGGCATTTGGTGCAGACTTCGCGCGCCGGGGCGCTCCGCGCGTGCTAGCGCCGCGCGTACCTGGTGTTGCCGACGTATTGACCGAAGACGTTTCCGCTCTGGCCGTAACGGCAGACGAAATAATCGGTGCTCGCCGAGGAGCGCAAAGCGCAGCCGACGCGAACGCTCGTCGGCCAGATGATCTGGGTGTAATGGCCGACGTCGCTCCAGCGGCCGGTGGTGCTGACATGCGGGAACTGGCCCGCCCGGAACATGCTCTTTTCCGAGCCCCAGCTGCCGATCATCGTCTCGACGGAAAAGGCGCCGCGCGTGCCCATCCACAAATTCTCGCCCTGGCCCGGGCGGCTTGCCGCCGGAGCGTGGGCGAAGCGGCCGGTGCGCGCCATCTGCGCGGCATAGGCGTCGGCCGACGCGGCGAGCTGGGCATCCCAGGTCGCCGGCTGGGCCGCCACGCCTGCGCGAAGCTGGTTGTGGGCGGCGACCGCGCGCATCGCAAAGGCGGTGCTCGGTGCGACGATCAGGCGCGAAGCCGCCTCGGCCGCGCTCGGAATGACTGCTGCCACGGCCGCAGCAAGCAGCAGAGTAGCCTGGACCGAAATTCTTGAAAACATTGGCTCCCCCCCGGAAGTCGATGCGGCTGTTTGGCTGCAGCCAAATGAACGGGAGATTACGTGAATTAATATAACATTAAACGGGTCTCTGCTTGCTTGCTCTCGCTGCGAGGGTCAGCTAAGGCGCGCAGCGTCCGGCGGGTGCTGCACGCAGCCGCGGAAAAGCCGTCTTGCTGGCGAGCGCGAAGGGCCGAGGGGCGAACGACCCTCCGTCTGACGCGCTTTTTCGCTTGGACGCGTGTTTTTCCGCAACTCGGCGCATCGACGGACGCCGCCGCGGGCATCAGGCCCCGGCGGCGGTGCATGCAACCAGGTCCGCATGTGAAGGCCCGCCATGGTGGCGGTCCCGCGGCAGGCCCGAGCGAAGACGAGAGACTATAGACTTTATGGCGACCACGACCTTTCCGACCCGCGACGACTTCGCGGACCTGCTGAACAAGTCCCTGGGCGGCGAAAACGAGACCTTCGAGGGCAAGGTCGTCAAGGGCATCGTCACTGCGATCGAAAATGATCTCGCGGTGATCGACGTCGGGCTCAAGTCGGAAGGGCGCGTGCCGCTGCGCGAGTTCGCGGCCCCGGGGCACAAGGCCGAGCTGAGCGTCGGCGACGAGGTCGAGGTCTATGTCGACCGGGTCGAGAACAGCCAGGGCGAGGCGATGCTGTCGCGCGACCGCGCCCGACGCGAGGCCGCCTGGGACAAGCTGGAAAAGGAATTCGAGGCCGGCAACCGCGTCGAGGGCGCGATCTTCGGGCGCGTCAAGGGCGGCTTCACGGTCGACCTCGGCGGCGCCGTCGCCTTCCTGCCCGGAAGCCAGGTGGACATCCGCCCGGTGCGCGACGTCCAGCCCCTGATGGACATTCCGCAGCCGTTCCAGATCCTCAAGATGGATCGCCGCCGCGGCAATATCGTCGTGTCGCGCCGCGCCATCCTCGAGGAGACTCGCGCCGAGCAGCGCAGCGGCCTCATCCTGTCGCTCGCCGAAGGCCAGGTGATCGAAGGCGTGGTCAAGAACATCACCGATTATGGCGCCTTCGTCGACCTCGGCGGCATAGACGGGCTGCTGCACGTCACCGACATTTCCTACAAGCGCGTCAATCACCCGTCGGAAGTGATCAACATCGGCGACACGGTGAAGGTGCAGATCATCCGCATCAACCGCGAGACCCAGCGCATCTCGCTCGGCATGAAGCAGCTCGAGAGCGATCCGTGGGAAGGCGCGGCCGCCAAATATCCGATCGAGGGCACGTTCCGCGGCCGGGTCACCAACATCACCGAATATGGCGCCTTCGTCGAGCTCGAGGCCGGCATCGAGGGGCTGGTCCACGTCTCGGAAATGAGCTGGACCAAGAAGAACGTGCACCCGGGCAAGATCGTCTCCACCTCCCAGGAAGTGGACGTCAAGGTGCTCGAGGTTGACGAGGAGAAGCGCCGGATTTCGCTCGGCCTCAAGCAGGCGCAGTCGAACCCCTGGGCGGACTTCGCCGACAAGCATCCGGTCGGCTCGGAAGTCACCGGCGAGGTCAAGAACGCGACCGAGTTCGGGCTGTTCATCGGCCTCGACGGCGACGTCGACGGCATGGTCCACATGTCCGACATCGCCTGGGGCGTGTCGGGCGAGGAGGCGCTGGCGCTCCATCACAAGGGCGAGACGGTCAAGGCTGTCGTCCTCGATGTCGATGTCGAGAAGGAGCGCATCTCGCTTGGCATGAAGCAGCTCGAGCGCGGCGCGGTTGCCGCCGGCGGCGGCAAGTCGGGCGGCGTCAACAAGGGCGAGGTGGTGACCGTCACCGTGCTCGAAGTGCGTGACGGCGGGCTCGAGGTCCAGGTCGGCGACGACGGGCCGACCGGCTTCGTCAAGCGCACGGACCTTGGCCGTGATCGCGACGAGCAGCGCCCCGAGCGGTTCCAGCCGGGGCAGAAGTTCGACGCCATGGTCATCGGCTTCGATCGCTCCAAGAAGCCCAACTTCTCGATCAAGGCGATGCAGATCGCCGAGGAGAAGCAGGCGGTGGCGCAGTACGGAAGCTCGGACTCGGGCGCTTCGCTGGGCGACATCCTCGGCGCCGCACTCAAGGAAAAGGCGGAGTCGACCAAAGGCTGATCGCGGCTCGGCGGCAGGCGCTCATGGCTCCTGCCGCCGGCCGAAAGGCCTTGCACCCGGGAGGCTTTCCTGACAGCTTCGCGGGGAACCGAGGGCGATGCATGGGGGCGTGCCGCCCAATTCACCGAGCGGGGTGGAAATGATTCGATCTGAACTTGTGCAGAAGCTTTGCAACGACTTCCCGGATCTCAACCAGCGCGAGATCGAATCCGTCGTCGCGGCGATCTTCGATTCGATCACCGACCAGCTCGCCAAGGGCGGCCGTGTCGAGCTGCGCGGGTTCGGCGCCTTTTCCACGCGCCAGCGCGATGCCCGGCTCGGCCGCAACCCGCGTACGGGCCAGGCGGTCGAGGTCGACGCCAAGCGCGTCCCTTATTTCAAGCCGGGCAAGGAGATGCGCGAGCGCCTGAACCTGCAGGACGCTGCCGCCGCCGAATTATAAGCGCAGCGTCGCGGCTGGCCACCCGAGCGGACGTGGCGGAATGGTAGACGCTGGAGACTTAAAATCTTCTGCCCGACTGGGCGTGCGGGTTCGAGTCCCGCCGTCCGCACCAGCCCCTCCGAAACGGAGGTAATTTATTAAACTTGATTGATTAGCTCGTCCGGGTGTCCAGCCGGGTGAGTACCTTTGCCGCCAGAGGCATTTCGCCGCCGCTGTTGAATGCACAGCGCGACGCGATCGTGCTGTCGGTGCTGATCGCCGCCGTCGCCTTGCTGATCTGGAACGGCAGCGCCTTGTTCCAGCAGATGGCCTTCGCCGGCGGCGAGCTCGGCCTCGACGTCCAGATCATCAGCACGGCGCTGACCCTCAACGTTGCTTTGATCCTCTACGGCTGGCGCCGCTACGTCGACCTCCAGCACGAGGCTGAGCTGCGCGCCGACGGCGAGCGCCGCGCCGCCAGGCTCGCCTCGACCGACCCGCATACCGGATTGCTCAACCGCAAGGGCTTCGCCGAGCGTGCCCAGCAAATCTGCGCGGGCGGCGCGGCCCAGCTGGCGATCATCTCCGTCCAGGTGCATCGCCTCAAGGCCATGACCGACCGGCACGGCTATGAAGTCGGTGACGCGCTGATGCGCGGGCTTGCAGCGGGGATGGCCGATGCGCTGCCGGCGACGGCGGCAGTCGCGCGCCTCGGCACCGACGAGTTCGCGGTTGCGCTGTCCGTCGGAGAGGGAGGAAGCGAACAGGTCGAACGCGCCGCCGAGAAGGTCCTGCAGGCTCTCACCAGGCCGTTTTCCGTCGGGGAGCACGTGCTTCATGTCGGCGCCTTCGCCGGCATTGCCGTGGCCGCCGCGCGGGGCCTTCGGGTTCCCGACCTTCTGCGACGGGCCGACATCGCGATGGATCATGCGAAGAACGGCCGGGTTGCGCGCCCGGTCTGGTTCGACGCCGGCATGGAACGCGCGCTGCTTGCCCATGGCGAGATCGAACAGGGCCTGCGCCAGGCGCTGCAGCACGACCAGATCGTGCCATTCTTTGAGCCGCAGATCGATCTCCAGACCGGCGAGATCGTCGGCTTCGAGGTGCTGGCGCGCTGGATTCATCCGCTGAGCGGCATCATCGGCGCCGATCGCTTCATCCCGCTGGCCGAGGAGATCGGCGTGATCGGCGCGCTCAGCGAGAAGGTCATCGGCGCGGCGCTGAGCGAGGCGGTGCACTGGGACCCGGCGATCAAGATCTCGGTCAACGTCTCGCCCAGCCAGCTCGCCGACAGCTGGCTTGCCCAGCGCATCGTCAGGCTGCTGACCCAGACCAACTTCCCGGCCGAGCGGCTGGTGGTGGAGATCACCGAGAGCTCGCTGTTCGCCGACATGGAGCTGGCGCGCTCGATCGTCACCAGCCTCAAAAACCAGGGGGTGCGGATCGCGCTCGACGACTTCGGGACCGGCTATTCGTCCTTGTCGCACCTGCGCACCCTGCCGTTCGACATGATCAAGATCGACCGCAGCTTCGTCGCCAACGTGAATTGCGACCGGGAAAGCCTGGCGATCGTCCGCGCCGTGGCGACGCTTGCCCATGCGCTTTCGATGCCCGTGTGCGTCGAGGGGATCGAGGATGGCGCGGCCCACGCCACCGTCGCCGGGCTTGGCTGCGAAGTCGGGCAGGGCTGGTACTTCGGCAAGCCGATGCCGGCGGAGAACGCGGCCGAGCTCCTGCGCCAGCGCGCGTCGACGGCCGTCCAGGGCGGCAGCCCCTCGGCCGCCTCCCGCTAGTTCCCAGCCGTTCGCTGGTTCCCTTGTCCCCGTGCGGGACAGTGGGAGCGATCCTCCCGGCGCCGGGTTTCAGCTTGGTTAAAACCGAGTTAAGACAATCCCGATGCCCGTTCGTCCCGCGCTTGCTCCCGATCCCCGCCGCTTCGGCCGCCGCGCGCTCGCGCTGACGGCGTGCGCGCCCCACCGGCCGCAGGCGAGCGATGACATGCGGCTGTTCGCAACCGCCTTCGCGGCCGGCTTCGTCTTCGTCTCGGTCCTCATCGTCTGATCGCCGGCCCGCTCAGTCGCAGGCCTGGTGGAGCTTCCAGCCGAGCCAGGCCGCGACGATGCTGGCGATGGCGACGATCAGCAGGCTGTCGGCGACGGTGACGCCCATCTGCACTGCGAACGTCAGGACCAGGGTCGCGGCCACCATCAGCCCGGCGTTGACGATATTGTTGGCCGCGATCGTCCGCGCCGTCTCGGACTTGGGCACGGTGGTGGTCAGGAAGGCGTAGAGCGGCACCACGAACATGCCCCCGGCAATGGCGACTCCGAGCAGGTCGACGACGATCATCCAGCTCCCCGGCAGCGCCAGGAAGCCCTGCATGTCGTGGAGCTCGCCGCCGTTCGCGGGCCAGCCCCGGACGCGGCGGAACAGGTCGAGCACGAAGATTCCCATCGCCAGTGCCGAAGCGGGCGAGAAGCGCGCCGACACCTGCCCCTTGAGCAGCCGGTTGACGGCGACCGAGCCGATCGCGACACCGATTGAGAAGCTGGCCAGGAACAGAGTCGCGACCGTCTGGTCGGAGCCGAGGCTGTTCTTGACGAGGGGCGGGAACTGGGCGGCGAGCACGGCGCCCATCGCCCAGAAGAAGCTGATCGACAGGATCGCCAGGAACAGGCGGCGGATGTGCAACGTCGCGCTGACCAGCGTGATCGAGGCGCGGATGATGTGCCAGTCCATGCCGCGCTTGGGAAAGCCGGGGATCTCCGGGTCGTCGGCGGGCGGGGCGGGCGGCACGAAACCGCCGGCGATGCGCCCCGCAATCGCGACCAGCAGCACGGCGAGTGCCGCATATTCCGCGTGAAAGCTGCCGTCTCCGCCCTGGACCACCAGCAGCCCGCCGAAAATGGTGCCGCCGAGGATGGCGATATAGGTGCCGGCCTCGACCAGCCCGGTGCCGCCGAGCACCTCGTCGCGCTCGAGATGCTGCGGCAGGATCGCATATTTGATCGGCCCGAAGAAGGTCGAGTGCACCCCCATCGCGAACAAGGCGAGCAGCAGCAGCGGGATGTTATGCAACAGCAGCCCGACCGCCCCGGCGACCATGATGGCGATCTCGGCGCTCTTGACGATGCGGACGATGCGCGCCTTGTCGGTGGCGTCGGCGAGCTGCCCGGCAAGCGCGGAGAGCAGGAAGAAGGGCAGGATGAACAGCCCGCCGGCAATGGCGCTGAACGCCGCCTCCTGCGCCGCGTCGCGGTAAATGCCGTAGATGACCAGCATCACCATGGCGGTGCGGAACAGATTGTCGTTGAAGGCGCCGAGGAACTGGGTGACGAAGATCGGCAGGAACCGCCGCGT
>DATLFV010000059.1:0-9848 GCA_035540875.1 Sphingomicrobium sp.
CGTCGTAAAGTTCTTCAACCCGCAAAAGGGCTTCGGCTTCATCGTCCGTGACGATGGCGGCGAGGACGTGTTCGTCCACATTTCGGCGGTCGAGCAGGCCGGCCTGACAGATCTCGCCGACGGTCAGCCGCTCGAGTTCACCCTGGTGGACCGGGGCGGGCGCATCTCGGCGACCAACATCCGCATCGAAGGCGAGCCGATGGCGGTCGAGCGCGGCGGCGGCGGCGGCGCCTCCGCGGGCGGCGACCGCGGCGGTCCGCAGCGGCAGCTGACCGGCGAAAAGGCCAGCGGCACCGTCAAGTTCTTCAACGCCATGAAGGGCTTCGGCTTCATCCAGCGCGATGACGGGCAGCCCGACGCATTCGTCCACATTTCGGCCGTCGAGCGCGCCGGAATGCCGACGCTCAACGAGGGCGACCGGCTCGAGTTCGAGATCGAGGTCGACCGCCGCGGCAAATA
Organism: Sphingomicrobium sp.; assembly: GCA_035540875.1. Taxonomy (GTDB): domain Bacteria; phylum Pseudomonadota; class Alphaproteobacteria; order Sphingomonadales; family Sphingomonadaceae; genus Sphingomicrobium. The sequence goes on from DATLFV010000059.1 coordinate 460, forward strand.
TGCGGCGGTGAACCTGGCGCCGGTCCAGGGCTAATCCCGCTAAAACGGGCAGGAACGGCCGTCCGGGGCAACCGGGCGGCCGTTTTCTCATTCTTCAGCTGATCAGCGCCATCAGCGCCGCAAGCCGGTCCGCCTCTGCCGCCGGTTTGTCGGTGCGGATCCGGCTGATCCGCGGAAAGCGCATCGCCAGTCCCGACTTGTGCCGTTTCGACAGATGGATCGAATCGAACGCCACCTCCAGGACCAGGCTCTTCTCCACCTCCCGCACCGGGCCGAACCGCTGCACCGTATGCGCCCGCACCCAGCGGTCGAGCCATTTCAGCTCCTCGTCGGTGAAGCCGAAATAGGCCTTGCCGACCGGCGACAGCTCGCCCTCCTCGGTCCAGCAGCCGAAGGTGAAGTCCGAATAATAGCTCGAGCGTTTTCCCGAGCCGCGCTGCGCGTACATCAGCACGCAATCGGCCGTCAGCGGATCGCGCTTCCACTTGTACCACAGGCCGGCGCGACGCCCGGCGACATAGGGGCTGTCGCGCCGCTTGAGCATCATGCCTTCGATCGATGCGTCGCGGGCATTGGCGCGGATCGTCTCGAGCTCCTCGAAGCTGGTAGCGGCGATCAGCTGCGAAACGTCGAAGCGTTCGGGGTCGAGGCCGGCCGCGAACGGCTCGAGCCGGGCCCGCCGCTCGCTCCAGGCCAAGGCGCGCAGGTCCTCCTCGCCATCGAATAAAATGTCATACAGCCGAACGAAGGCGGGATAGTCGCCGAGCATCCTTGCGCTCACGTTCTTGCGGCCGAGCCTCTGCTGGAGCGCGTTGAAGCTCGCTGCCCCCCCGCCATGCTCGTCGGCGCCCTGGCCGGAGCCGCGCACCAGCAGCTCGCCGTCGAGCACGCCCGGGGTGCGGAACGCCTCGGCCACTTCGGGGAAGCTGTGCGTCACGTCGTCGCCGGTCCGGCTGTAGAGGCGGGTCTGGCCGCCGGCGCGAACCAGCTGGACCCGAATCCCGTCCCACTTCCACTCCGCCGCATAATCCTCGAGCGACACCCTCGCCGCATCGAGCGGGTGGGCAAGCATGAACGGCCGGAACACGGGCACGTCGCGCGCGGTGGGCTGCGCGGCCCGCCCCTCCGCCCAGGCGAACAGCTCGGCATAGGGCGGACGGATGCCGTGCCACACCTCCTCGACCGCATCGACGTCGAGCCCGAAGGCCTCGGCCAGCGCCTGCTTGCCGAGCCGCGCATTGATGCCGACGCGAAGCTCGCCCGTCGCCAGCTTGAGCAGAGCGTAGCGACCGGAGGAATCAAGATGGTCGAGCATGCCGGCCAGCACCCGCGGCGCCTCGAGGCGGCTGGCGGCGCGCAGCCGCTCGACCGCCGCCGAAATGCTGATCGTGCCGTCGTCAACCTCCGGCGGCTCGCCCTCGGGCACGGGCCACAGCAAGGCGACCGTCTCGGCCATGTCGCCGACATAGTCGCGGCTCATGTGCAGCAGCACCGGGTCGACGCGCTCCTCGGCGATCGCCCGCACCGCGGCATGCTTGACCGTCGGGATGTCGAGCGCGCCGGTCAAAGCGGCAAGCGCGATCCCGCGGTCGGGATCCGGCGTCGCCTTGAGATAGTCGCCGATCAGCTTGAGCTTGGTGTTGCGCGAGCGCGTGTAGACCAGATCGTCGAGCAGCTGGGAAAAGGCGCGCATCGCGCTTCACAATGCGCGAGCGGCGTGACGGTGCCGAAACATCCCCGCCCGGCTTAGTGCAGCCTTACCGCCAGCGCCGCGAGGATGCTGTTGCAGTCGCCCTCGGAGCGGCTGTCGAACGCCGCCTCGATATGCTCAAGGCAGCAGCGCATCGTCACCCTGTGCCCGGGTAGCAGCGCCAGCTGTGCCGAGCGGCCGGCGAGGCGCTCGAGGGCGGCAAGGCCGTTGACGGCCGCCAGCTTGGCGATCGCATCCATGCGTGCATGCAGATCGAGCGGCGACAGGCGGGGGCCGTCCCGGTGCAGTTCGGCAAGTCGGCGGCTGATCTGCTCGCGTGCCGCCGTCACTGGGTCTGCCGCCATGTTCCGCCCCTCCAGGCTCTGATCGAGCAGGCTGAAGCATTGCGGTTAAGGCTGCGTTACAATGGCGTGTCGCTTGACAGAATCGGCCCCTTTCGGCATGAGCCCGCCCGCACGAGCGGCGCCGGACAAGGGGCCGCTTTTCTCGTTTCAGTTTTCAGGAAGCTGCCATGGCCAAGCCGGCAACCGTCAAGATCAAGCTCGTCAGCACCGCTGACACCGGCTTTTTCTACGTCACCAAGAAGAACCCGCGCAACCAGACCGAGAAGATGAGCTTCCGCAAATATGATCCCGTCGTGCGCAAGCACGTCGAGTTCAAGGAAGCCAAGATCAAGTAGTCTGGGGCTCCCGGGCCTCCGCATTGGGTTCGAGCAGCGCCGTCACTTGCTCGACGAACCGCACCACCGAAATCGGCTTGGATACATAGGCCTGCGCGCCCGCCGCGCGGATCCGGTCCTCGTCGCCCTGCGCCGAATAGGCGGTCACGGCCATGATCGGCACTTCCTTCAGCTCCTCGTCGCCGCGCAGGATGCGGATCAGCTCCAGCCCGCTGACATGCGGCAGCTGGATGTCGGTGATCACCAGGTCGGGGGAAAATTGCCGCGCCGCGTCATAGGCAAAGCGGCTGTCGGTCACCGCCTGCGGCTCGTGGCCATGCGCGGCGAGCAGGTCGCAGAACAACTTGATGTTCAGCGCATTGTCCTCGACGATCAGGATCTTGGCCATGCCGAATTTCCCCGCACTGCGTCGCCGCCAGCCTAGGCCATGAGCGGCGACCCGACAAATCAGGCGGCGGCGCTCGCTTTGCAGGCACTCGCCGCAACCATCGCAGACCAACGGCTCGCCGAGCGCTTTCTATCCCTCAGCGGCCTTACTCCTCCCGATTTGAGACAGAAAGCGGCCGACCCGGCGCTGCTCGCGGCCTTGCTGCGCTTCCTGGAAAGCCACGAGCCCGATCTCCTGTCCGTAGCGGACGAAATCGGGACCAGTCCTGGCGAACTTGTCCGGGCCCGCTGCACGCTGGAAGCATGACTCGCCCGCTGCTGATCACCGACTGCGACGAGGTGCTGCTGCACATGGTCTCGCACTTCGCCGACTGGCTGGACGAGGCGCATGACGTTCGTTTCGACCTGGAACGCCCGGACTTTGCCGGCGCGCTTACCGACCGCCGCACCGGCGAGTCGCTGGGCGAGGACCGCGTGTGGCCGTTGCTCGACGCCTTCTTCCGGTCGGAAATGGACCGCCAGACCCTGGTCCCGGGCGCGCTCGAGGCGCTCGGCCGGATCGGCGAGGTCGCCGACATCGTCGTCCTCACCAACCTTGGCGACGAAGCCCACGGCTGGCGAGTCGAGCAGCTCGGCCGCCACGGCATCCGCCACGAGGTGATCTGCAACCGCGGCGGCAAGGGCGTCGCGGCGCGCGCGATCATCGACCGGCACGGCCCGCGCGGCAGCGTGTTCGTCGACGATCTCGCCATCCACCACGCCTCGGTCGCCAGGCACGCCCCCGAAGCGTGGCGGCTGCACATGATCGCCGAGCCGCGGGTCGCGGCGGTGGTTCCGCCGGCCGAACATGCGCATGCCCGCATCGACCACTGGCCGAGCGCGTGCGACTGGATCCTCGATCGACTGGCGGAGGCAGCATGACCCGAACCATCCTCATCACCGGCGCCACGGCCGGCATCGGCCAAGCGGCGGCGCGCCGTTTCGCTCGCGGCGGCTGGCGCGTGATCGCCACCGGGCGGCGCGGCGACCGGCTCCGGGCGCTTGCCGAGGAGCTTGGCGAGGCCTGCCTGCCGCTCGAGGTCGACATGCGCGATTTCCCCGCGCTCGAGCAGCTCGCCCGTCTCGAAGCGCCGTGGGGCGACATCGACCTGCTGCTCAACAATGCCGGCCTGGCTCCGCCCACCGACCCGCTTCCCGAAACCAGCTGGGAACGGATCGAAACGGTGATCGACACCAACGTCACCGGCCTCGTCGCCCTTACCCGGGCGCTGCTGCCGCGCCTTGTCGAGCGCCGGGGGGCGATCATCAACCTGTCGTCGGTTGCCGCCACCTATCCCTACAAGGGCGGCGCGGTCTACGCCGGCACCAAGGCGTTCGTCCGCCAATTCTCGCTCGACCTGCGCTGCGATCTCGCCGGCACCGGCGTGCGCGTGACCTCCGTCGAGCCCGGGCTGATCGAGACCGAGTTCACTCTGGTTCGCACCGGCGGCGACCAGGCCGCGTCCGATGCGCTCTACGCGAACATGGAGCCGATGACCGCCGACGACCTCGCGGAGACCTTGTGGTGGATCGCCGCTTTGCCGCCCCATGTGAACGTCAACACCATCGAGCTCATGCCGACGCGCCAGAGCTTCGCCGGCTTTACCGTCACCCGCGACGAGGGTTGACCGGCACCGCGCCACGGTGTTGAGCGCGCACGATGAGCATCGACCAGCGCCTCGCCGAACTCGGCATCACCCTTCCGCAAGCCGCCGCCCCCGTCGCCGCCTACGTGCCGGCGGTGGAAAGCGGCGGCCTCCTGCACATCTCGGGCCAGATCAGCTTCGCCGAGGACGGCAGCCTCATCAAGGGCCGCCTCGGCGAGGACGTCGACCTCGACGCCGGCACGGCCGCCGCGCGGCGCTGCGGCATCATGCTGCTCGCGCAGATGAAGGCGGCGCTGGGCTCGCTCGACCGGGTGCAGCGGGTCGTCAAGCTCGGCGTGTTCGTGAACTCGGACCCGTCCTTCACTGACCAGCCCAAGGTCGCCAACGGCGCCTCGGAGCTGATGCAGGAGGTGTTCGGAGAGGCCGGCCGCCACGCCCGCAGCGCCGTCGGGGTGGCGGTGCTGCCGCTCGGCGTCGCCGTGGAGGTCGACGCAATCGTCGAGGTAAGGGGCTGATCTCCAGCCCAAGCGTTGCAGCCGTAAATGGCTGACCGCGAACAGATATTCACCGCCGTTCTGGCGTCCGGCGTGGCCGCGCTCGACGCGGCCGAGTGGGACCGGCTCGCCGGCGGCGACCCGTTCCTCAGCCACGCCTTCCTTGCCGCGCTCGAGCGTTCGGGCAGCGTCGGCCCCGGCACCGGCTGGACTCCCGCGCCGGTCGCCGTCCAGGACGAAGGCGGCCGCCTCGTCGCCGCCGCGCCGGCCTATCTGAAGACCCACAGCCAGGGCGAATATGTGTTCGACCATGGCTGGGCCGACGCGTGGCAGCGGGCCGGCGGCGATTATTATCCCAAGCTGCAGGTCGCGTTGCCCTTCACCCCGGTGCCCGGGCCGCGCCTGCTCGGCTCAGCCCCGCAGCATCTGCTCGCGGCGCTGGAGTCGGTGACGCTCCAGAACCAGCTGTCCTCGGCGCACGTCACCTTCGTCGATGATGCCGGCGCGGCCGAGTGCGAGCGCCGCGGCTGGCTGGTCCGGCTCGGAATCCAGTATCATTGGTTCAACCGCGATTATTCCAGCTTCGACGACTTCCTCGCGGCGCTCGCCAGCCGCAAGCGCAAGGCGATCCGCAAGGAGCGCGCGGCAGCGCGGCAGGGGCTGGAGTTCCGGGCCCTGCGCGGGGCCGAGATCGGCGCCGCCGAGTGGGACGCGATGTGGGCGTTCTACCAGGACACGGGCAGCCGCAAATGGGGCCGGCCCTATCTGACCCGCGCCTTTTTCGACGAGATCGGCCGGACGATGGGCGACCGGCTGCTCTTGTTCCTCGCCCGTCGCAACGGCCGGCCGATCGCCGGCGCGCTCAACCTGGTCGGCCCGGACGCCTTGTACGGGCGCTACTGGGGCACGATCGACGAAGTGCCGTTCCTGCACTTCGAGCTAGCTTATTATCAGGCGATCGAATGGGCGATCGAGCATCGCCTCGCCGGCGTCCAGGCGGGCGCGCAGGGCGAGCACAAGATCGCCCGCGGCTACGAGCCGGTCCTCACCCGTTCGGCCCATTATCTGCCCAACCCCGGCTTCCGCGCCGCCGTGGCCGACTTCCTGGTCCGGGAGCGCGAGGCGGTCGAGCAGGAGATCGCCTGGCTCGCCGCCAGCCTCCCCTACCGCTCCTCCGCTTCGGAATAGATCGCGACCCGCCGTTCGTCCGGCCCGGCGATGCCGCGGTACATGCCGGGCGTGGTGAAGCCGAACGCCGCCTCGCCCGAGGGCCCGACCGCGATCAGCCCGCCCTTGCCGCCGAGCGCTCCAACGTCGGCGAGCACCGCGTCGAGCGCCTGCTGCAGCGGCTCGCCGCCGATCCGCACCCGCGCCGCCAGTTCGTGCGCCGCCGCGGCGCGGATGAAATATTCCCCCGATCCCGTCGCCGAGACGGCGCAGGCGCGGTCGTCGGCGTAGGTGCCGGCGCCGATCAGCGGCGAATCGCCGATCCTGCCCCAGCGTTTGGCCGTCAGTCCGCCGGTCGAGGTGGCGGCGGCGACATGGCCGGCCCGGTCGACCGCGACCGCGCCGATTGTGCCGTACTTTATCTCGTCGTCGAACCCGCCCGTGGCGAGCAACTCGCGCACCTGGCGCTGCCGCTCCTCGGTCTTGAACCAGTCGTTCCCGACCTGCTCCAGCCCGCCCTCGCGCGCAAACCGGTCCGCCCCCGGCCCGGCGAGGAACACGTGCGGTCCCTCGGCCATCAGCCGGCGCGCAAGGCTGACCGGCGCGCGGGTCGTCTTCAGCCCGGCGACCGCGCCGGCGGCGCGGGTCCGCCCGTCCATGATCGCGGCGTCGAGCTCGACTTCCTCCTCGGCCGTCAGGACGCTGCCGCGCCCGGCGTTGAAGCAGGGATCGTCCTCGAGCACGCGGGCCGCCGCCTCGACCGCGTCGACGGCACTGCCGCCGCCGGCCAGGATCCGCTCGCCCGCATCGAGCGCCTGGGCCAGCCCCTCGCGGGCGCAGGCCTCCATTGCCGGGTCCAGCGATCCGCGCCGCATGGCGCCGGAGCCGCCGTGGATGACCATTCGCCATGTCTGCATCGCGGGCGCCATAGCAGCGATCCCCCGCGGCGCCAGCGCCTAGGCCAAATCGAGGTCCTGCTGCTGGTTGATCAGCCGCCATTCGTCGAGGTCGGCGAGCATGATCCGCGCCGCCTGCTCGGTGAGGTCGGCGCCGCGGCCCAGGCTCACGCCCTGCGCAAGCTGGTCGCCGATCTGGCGAAGCGCGTTGGCAGTGGCCTGCGAGCGCACCGCGCTGCCGCCGAAGTCCGCCTGGAACCGGATTCCGAACACTGCGGTGCCAAGCGCCGGGAAGCCGGCCTCCACCAGGGTCAGCCATGGATCATATTCGTTGACCAGCTCGGGCGCAGTCCGGAGGCCGATGACCACGCCGATCGACACGATCAGGGTGATGATGAACAGCCCGGCGGCGATCTTGGCGAGCCGCCGGTCGAGCAGCTGGATCTGCCGCGAGTGGCGCTCGTGATAGGCGACTTGCGGCGCGATTTCGAAGGTCGCGACCGCGCGGCCGAGCTCGGCCGCATTGGCCTGGGTGATGCGGCCCGCGGGGCAGCCCATCGCTCGCCACAGGCTGATGGCATACCAGTCGATCCACCGTCTCGGCACCGGGTTGGTGAGGCTTCCCGGCGGGTCGGGCGCGGCGACGCCGAGCAGCTTGAGGCTGCGGATCGCGCGCAGCCGCTCGGCCAGCTGGCGATAGTCGAGCCAGCGCCGGTGCCATTCCTGCTTCACGCCGATCTGCGTGTTGGCGATGATCCCGGCGGTAATCACCCCTTCGAGCAGCGCCAGCTGCAGCATCGCCCCGGTGAAAATGTTGGCGGTAAGGCCGATGCACACCGCCAGCCCGCCGAGCACGAAGTTGAAGATGTGCCCGCTGCGATAGGTCTGGGCGAAGTGCGTCGCCAGCCGGTCACTCCAGCTGTACGCCTCCTCAAGCCGCTCGAGCGGCGTCTGGATCTGGTGCCCGTCGGCGCAGTCGCGCCGGTAGCTCGCCCACTCGGCGCGGATGTAGGCGGCGCAATCCTCCTCGCGGATCTTGCTGCGGTCGAAGCGCGCGACCCCGGCGGCGGCGAGCAGCAGCGGATATTCGATGCGGGTGCGATAGCGGCGCAGGCGCTCGGTGAAGAAGGTCGAGAGGAACGACCGCTCCTGGGGGTCGGGCGGCGGCGCCAGGGTGGCGGAAAGCAGCAATTCCAGGTGGGGCTCGTCGAACGGGCGCTCGGTGGTCTGCTCGAGATGCCGGGTGACGACCGCCGGGTCGAATGCGCTCCACAGCAGCCGCGGCGGCTCGATCAGGTCGACCGGCAGATGAACCACCGGCGTGCCGTTGACCAGCGCCAGCTCGACCACCTCGCCGGTGCCGCCGCGGCCGCGCGGGCCAAGCCCGTCCCACAGCGCCAGCAGCACGTCGCAATGCGCGACCGTGGCGCGCCCGGTCATCACATAAGCGTCGAGTTCGGCGCCGGGCGCGCCGGGCAACTCGAGCACGCAGCTCGCCTGGTCGAGCAACGAGTCGAAGCGCCGGCGGCTCACGTCATCGTCGAGGCTCGCGCGATAATCGTCGCGGCCGAACGGCAGCAGCGCGTGGAGGTCGAAGCCGAGCGCGATCGCGACCTCGGCCACCATCTGGTCGGCACCCTCGGCCAGCGGCGACACCAGTTCGAGCCGCGTCGGCTCGTCGGCAAAGCAGCTGGCGTGCCGCTCGCGAACGGTCGCCGCGACCGCGATGATCGTCCGCAGCGCCGTCTCCACCCGCTCGCGCAGCTGCGACTCATGGCCGGCAAGCGCGCCGTTGCGGTGGCCGGTAACCCCCAGGCTGACGACGAACGGCGGCCGCGGCGGCGCGGGATTGCCGGCCCCGCTAGTGCTCACTCAGTTCGATCCGCCGTTTCTGATCTCAGGGTCGTAGGAAACCTCTTTGCCTGCATCATCGCGGAATCGCAGCCGGAAATAGACCGAGCACTTGTCCCAGTTGCGGTCGACGATCGTCAGCTGCTTTGACTGCGGGGGCGGGCCGTTGAGCTCGAGTTCAGTGTCGTGGCTGGACAGTTTTTCGCCGGGGCATCCGCTGCGCAGCGACCAGATCGCGTCCCTGGCGGTGGGCTGGAACTTCAAACAGCGCCGCGTCTCGTCGATCAGCTCGAAGGTGATCGGGGTCGCCGGCTGCGCCTTCTTTTTCGGGGGAATGACGATCGGATCGTCGTGCCAGTCGCTTTGGCCCCGAAACTGCCACTTCAACGACCAGTCGATGTCATCCGCACCAGGGCGGGCGGTAACCCGGACGACTACCGGTGTCCCCGGCGGAGGGCCGGCTTCCTCCGGCCTGTGCTCGGGCTCGGGCTGCTTGATCGCGTCGCTCATGTGGCCTGTCCTTCCTGTTTCATTGCCGCCAGATAGGTGGGGTGCTGG
>DATLFV010000060.1:0-2668 GCA_035540875.1 Sphingomicrobium sp.
ATCGACGGCGAGATCGAGGTGAGGAAAAGGATGAACCTCTCCCTCTCCTGCGATCATCGCGTCGTCGACGGCTGGGACGCGGCCAATTTCCTCCAGGCGCTCAAGACCTACGTCGAGAACCCGCTGCGGCTGCTGTCCGCCTAGGCCGCGAGGCGCTCGACCTCGGCCAGCCCGCTGGCGATCCCCGCCTCGCGCTGCTCCGGGCCGACCGAAATGCCGTCGGCGTGCACGAACTCGGGGGTGATGCCAATGAAGCCGAACACGCCTGAAAGATAGGTTTCGAGATGCTCGAGCGCCGCCGCCGGGCTGCCAGCGTCGTAGAAACCGCCGCGCGACAAGGCGATGATGACGCGCTTGCCGCCGGCGAGGCCTTCGGGCCCCTGTTCCGTGTAGCGGAAGGTCTTGCCCGCCACCACAATCCGGTCGAGCCAGGCCTTGAGCTGGCTCGGAAGCGTGAAATTGTACATCGGCGCGCCGATCACGACCGTGCTCGCGCCAAGGAACTGGTCGAGCACCTGGGTGTCGGCCAAAGCGTCCAGCGTCAGATGGTCGAGCGGATCGGCGACGAGGTCGCGGCGGATCACGGCGGCGCCCGGGTCGGCGGCGCGGAGCTGCTCGACGATGCGTTCGGTGAGGATGCGGCTGACGCTGCTGTCGCCGGTGATGCTGCTGTCGAGCTTGAGAATGGTCATCTTCTGGTCCTTGGTATTGATTTGTTACCGGGACACTTTAAGTAACCACGCATGGACAGGCTGCAAGACGGCACAAATTTGTCAGCCGGGCACAAGGATGTGCCCTCGGCGGAGCCCGCGGACCTCCCGGCCCGGAGCACGTGCAGGAACGTGGCGCCGGTGCTCAACCGTGTCGGCGACAAGTGGAGCATGCTGATCGTCATGATCCTGGCCGACGGCCCTCGGCGCTTTTCCGAGCTCAAGCGGGAGATCGACGGCATTTCCCAGCGCATGCTGACATTGAGCCTGCGCGGCCTGGAGCGCGACGGGCTGGTCGACCGCACGGTCACTCCCACCATCCCGCCGCGGGTCGACTATGAGCTGACCGAGCTCGGGCGTTCGCTGCGCGAGCCGGTCAAGGCGCTCGGCGACTGGGCTTATGCGCACATCGGCTGCATCCGCGCCGCGCAGGCGCGCTTCGATGCCCAGCAGGACGCTTAGGCGCGATCGGCGGAACGGCCGGGACGATCGGTCCGGATCGCCGGCGGCTCCTCGTCCTCGAACTGCTCGTTGCCGTTGGCGGCAAGCTGCGACCGCGCCTCGGCCAGCAGGCTGCGGCACCGTTCCAGGCTTTGCGTAAGCTCGCCGTTGATCTGCTCGAGACGAGCGATTTCCGCGCTCTCGTCCTGCTTCGCCATCTAACTCATTCTGTCCCAGCACGCGAAAACCCGGCTGCGGCAGCTAGGTTCCCAACGGCGGCGGGGCGGCGGGCGCGCTGCCGGGCTTGCTCGCGACGAAGCGGGCGCCGGCGCGACCCATGAACGCCCAGCGTATCTCCGCGGCAAGCGGGCCGATGCGCGGCAGCTCCACGGTCAGCCGCTCGCCGATCGTGAAGCCGCCGATCAGGCAGCAGCCTTCGAGCGACAGATTGGTGACTTTCGCGGCGGCACGGCTGCCGCCGGGGCGAAGGATGGTCGCGTCGAGCGCAACCGGGTGGCGCAGCCTTCGCTGCCCACGAGGGGGTTCACTGGTGTCCACGCCAGTTTATTAACGTGGACAAGTTTAACGAGCTTTCTCCCGCCATGGTTAGGACGGCGTGAACGCTGAAAACTCCACGGCTTTGCGGCCGCCCGCGCGCTGGTCTAGGCGCAGCTCCATGCTCAAGCCCGCGTCCAGCCCCGACATCGCCGCCCTCAAGCTGCTCGACGAGCGCCTGCGCTGGCTCAGCGCCTGGACCATTCACCACGCCAATCACGTCCGCCCTTCGCCGGACGGGCTGAAGGTCGGCGGCCATCAGGCGAGCTGCGCATCGATGACCGCGATCATGGCGGCGCTCTATTTCCACGCGCTCGGGCCGAACGACCGGGTGGCGGTGAAGCCGCACGCGGGGCCGGTGCTGCACGCCATCCACTATCTGCTCGGCTCGCAGTCGCGCGACCAGCTGGAGGCGTTCCGCGGCTTCGGCGGCGCGCAATCCTATCCCAGCCGCACCAAGGATAGCATTCCCGTCGACTTCTCGACCGGCTCGGTCGGGCTGGGGGTGGCGGTCACCGCCTTCGCCTCCCTGGTCCAGGATTATCTGACCGCCCACGGCATGATGGATGAGGCGCAGCGCGGCCGCTTCGTCGCGCTCATCGGCGATGCCGAGCTCGACGAAGGCAATATCTACGAAGCCCTGATCGAGGGCTACAAGCATGACGTCCGTGGGCTGTGGTGGATCGTCGACTACAACCGCCAGAGCCTCGACGCGACCAGCGCCGACCTTATGTTCGAGCGCTTCGACGAGATCTTCGCAAGCTGCGGCTGGCGCGTGGTCGAGCTGCGCTGGGGCAAGGCGCTGCAGGCCGTCCTCGACCCGCAGCCGGCGCTTCGCGCCTGGCTGGAGAGCCTGCCCAACGCCGATCTGTCGGCGCTCCACTACCAGGGCGGCGCGGCGTGGCGGGCGCGGATCGTCGCCGACCTTGGCGAGGCTGCCGCCGGCTTCCTCGAGGGCCGCG
>DATLFV010000061.1:0-10747 GCA_035540875.1 Sphingomicrobium sp.
ACGGCCAAGCGCGTCACCGGCATTGTCAGCCGCGGCGGCTCGATCATGGCCAAGTGGTGCCTCGCCCACCACCGCGAGTCCTTCCTCTACGAGCGGTTCGACGAGATCTGCGAGATCATGAAGGCCTATGACATCGCCTTCTCGCTGGGCGACGGCCTGCGCCCCGGAAGCATCGCCGACGCCAACGACGAGGCGCAGTTCGCCGAACTCTACACTTTGGGCGAGCTGACGAAGAAGGCGTGGGAGCACGACTGCCAGGTGATGATCGAGGGCCCCGGCCATGTGCCAATGCACAAGATCAAGGCCAACATGGACAAGCAGCTCGAGGCGTGCGGCGAGGTGCCCTTCTACACGCTCGGGCCGCTGACCACCGACATCGCCCCGGGCTACGATCACATTACGTCGGGCATCGGCGCGGCGATGATCGGCTGGTTCGGCACCGCCATGCTCTGCTACGTCACCCCCAAGGAGCATCTCGGCCTCCCCGACCGCGACGACGTCAAGGTCGGCGTCGTCACCTACAAGCTCGCCGCCCACGCGGCCGACCTCGCCAAAGGCCACCCCGCCGCCAAGCTCCGCGACGACGCGCTGAGCCGCGCCCGCTTCGAGTTCCGCTGGCGAGACCAGTTCAACCTCAGCCTCGACCCCGACACCGCCGAGCAATACCATGACCAGACCCTGCCCGCCGAAGGCGCCAAGACGGCCCACTTCTGCTCGATGTGCGGGCCAAAGTTCTGTTCGATGAAGATTTCAGCCGAGGTGAGGGAGTTCGCGCGCCTCAACCCCTCGCCCGTTCATCCTGAGGAGGGCCTGAGTAGCCCCGAGGGCGTATCGAAGGCCCCTTTCGAAGGACAAGATGCAGAAGCCGGCATGGCGGAGATGTCCGAGCGCTATCGCGAGGGCGGCGACTTGTACGTGCCGGCGGCGGAGTAGCCAAGTCCGCGTCCCAAAGCTCGGGAAGGCGGCAAATGCTTCTCCGCTGGAACGGCCGGCGTTTGGCTGAGCACGACCAAACGCCTTTTCACGGATTCCTCACCTCCGGCTCATGCCTCGCCCTGCGCGGTCGGCTACGGAAAACCCCGACGCGGCGGGCCGAGGGGACAGGCAAATGATCGGATCGAATGGTGACAATGCCAGCCGCATCCGGCGGCTCGCCTGGGGCGGTGCGGCCGCGCTGATCCTGCTGCCGCTGCTGGCCCTGAAGCTGGCAGACCCGCTCGCCTGGCATATCGCCGACCTGCCGTTCGCCTTGCTCATGGTGGCCGCCGTCGGCATTGCGTTCGAGTTCGCGCTGCGCGTCCCGCCCCGCTGGGCGTATCGGGCAGGCGCGGCGGCGGCTTTCGGCACCGCCTTCCTGCTGGTGTGGGGCAATCTCGCGGTCGGCTTTGCGGGACCGGAGAGCAACCCGATCAACATCATCTTCTTCGCCGTGCCGCTGATCGCCCTCGCCGGGAGCGCCCTCGCCCACTTCCGCGCCTCCGGCATTGCCACCGCGCTCGCCGCTGCGGCCGTCGCCCAGGTGGCGGCCGGCATCATTGCCATCCTCGAAGGTTACTTCACCGGGCCGCTGACCATCTCCTTCGCCGGCCTGTGGCTGGCCTCGGCCCTGCTGTTCCGCAGGTCGGCCGCCCAGGGCACCGCTGCCGCCTGATCGAAGTCAATCGGCCGCCCCCGGTCCTGTCCCGCCTGGGTAACCGCCTCTCAACCCAGCACATCAAGCACCGTCACCCCGCATGCGCTCCCCGCGCGCAGCACCGCGACCGGCACCTTCGGGTCGCGCATGCTGCCGGCCACGCGCGTGAAGTCGGAGAGGGTCAGCCGCCCGGGCGTGGTGTCGTTCGTCCCGTATGCCCGCGCCGCGGCGGCGAGCTCGCGCAGCTGGGTCATGCTCAAGTCCCGCTCCAGCCTTTGGCCGACGCACTGGGCGCGCGGCTCGTCGAGGCCGTAGCGGCTGAGCTCGGCGGCGATCCGCGTCGAGGGGCTGGCGCAGCCGGCGACGGCGGCAATGGCGCAAAGCGTGGCGGTGGAGCGCATCATCTCTTTTCTCCGGCTCTCCTCGCCAACCTACGCGGCCCGCCTGCGTTCCCGTCCGGCCAGGTCGCACCGCCCGCCGCGTGGCCGCGCCAGCCGTAGCAGCAGCAACTTTCCCGCTTCCCCCTCGTTGACCTGCGGTCATGCACCAGTTGCGTATTTTGCTTGCCGTGCCGATACTTGCCGCCGGGGCCGCGCCGGCGACGGCCGAGCCGCCGGTCGACCCGCTCGCTTTCTTCGAGGGCCGGACCGAGGGCGAGGGCACGATGAAGGTGATCCTTCGCCAGCCCTACACGACCCGCAGCGTCGGCCATGGCCGCATCGAGCCCGACGGCAGCCTCACCCTGGTCCAGAAGGTAACCGAGGACGGCAAGCCGCCGCAGGAACGGCGCTGGAGCGTCCGCCGGGCGGGACCCAACCGCTTCACCGCCACCATGTCGGAGGCGGTCGGGCCGGTCGCGATCGACAAGATCGGCGAGCGCTACCGCTTCCGCTTCCGGCTCAAGGACAATCTCAGCGCCGAGCAATGGCTGACCCCGCTGCCCGGCGGCCGGGCGGCGCGCAACAGCATGCAGGTCCGCCGGCTGGGCGTGGTCGTCGCCAGGAGCAGCGGTCTCATCCGCAAGCTCTAGGAACGCCGCTTTTCCCTGCCCGGGGCCCGCGCTGTTCGCAGGCACAGCGCCGGCAAACCCGCCCCTTGCGCGCGTGGCGAGTGCAAACTTCCGAAGGATGGTGAGAACTTCCGGGCGCCGCTCACGCCCCCTCCGGTCGAAAACAGCGGCAGGCCGATCGAACGCGCTTCGACAGGAGCGCCGTCCCGGCCTAAGCTGCAGTTCAGTTGAATAGGGCTCTCCACGTGCTCATGGCTCGCCGCCTGTTCCTGGGACTAGCGCTGACGCTCGCCGCGGCGATCGGCGGCGTTGGCGCCGCCGCGCAGGCGCCGCGCATCGCCAAGCCCCGGCCCGCGCCCCCCGGCGCGCCGCTGATGGCGCCGCTGCCCCCGGCCTTCATCGACAATGCGCTGGAGATCGGCGGTGACGACGTTAACGCCCGCAAGGTCAGCACCCGCCTGACCGTGGAGGCGCGGGTCAACGGCCGCGGCCCCTACCACTTCGTCGTCGACAGCGGCGCCGACACGTCGGTGGTCGGGCTGCGCATCGCCCGCGCGCTGCAGCTTCCGCTCGGCACGCCTGTTTTGCTCAACGACATGACTGCGCGCAGCATCGTGGATCGGGTCAAGGTCGCCGAGCTCACCCTGGGACCGAGCGCGATCCGCGACCTGGAGCTGCCCGCGCTGCGCGAGGAGGATGTCGGCGGCGACGGCGTGATCGGCATCGACGCGCTTGTCCACCAGCGGCTGATGATGGACTTCGAGAAACGGCTGATCAAGGTCGAGGACGCGCGCCGGCCCTACCGCGCCCTTCCCGGCGAGATCGTCGTCACCGCCCGCCGCCGCCGCGGCCAGCTGATCCTGACCGAGGTCCGCGCCTCCGGCCTGCCACTCGACGCGGTGATCGATACGGGGTCGGAGATCACCATCGGCAATTCGCTCCTGCGCGACAAGTTGATCCGCCGCGGCCGCAACAAGTTCACGACCGTGACCGCGATTGGCGTCACCGGCGTGCCCGTCGAGCTGCAATTGACCACCATTCGCGAGCTCGAGCTGGGCCCGATCACCTTGCTCGACGTGCCGATCGCCTTTGCCGACGTCCCGCCGTTCGAGGTGTTCGGGCTGGCTGGCGAGCCGGCGCTGTTGCTTGGCACCGATCTGCTGGAGGCCTTCCGCCGCGTGTCGCTCGATTTTCGGGCACGCAAGGTCCGATTCCAGCTCCGCCGCTGCCGGGAGAGCGTCTCGATCAGCACCGCGCCCAGCGCGTCGCTGACGCGCCTTTCCACCGACGCTGGCGCCGCGGTCTGCGGGCGCTAGGCGCGCCGGCCGCGGCTTGTCGTCAGCCCTTGCTCAGCCCGCCGCCGCCCTTGGCGGAAGGGTTGGCGGCGATCGTCTTGGGCTTTTCCTTCTTGGGCTTGCGTGCCTCCTTGTTGGACCTCTGCTGACCCTTGGCCATGCTGCTCGCCTCCTGTTTCGTGCCGGGGGCCGACATAGCCGCTTGTCGTCGTCGCCCCAAGCGCTGCGGGCGCCCGCCCAAAGAAAAGGGCGCCCGGCAGGTGCCAGGCGCCCCGTCCAGCGCGTGCTCTCGCTGGATGATTACATGGCGTTGTTGCCGGTAGCGTTCATGTCCATGTTGCCGGTGGTGTTGCCGGTCATGTTGGCGTCCATGCCGTTGCCCATCATGTTCGCATCCATGCCGTTGCCCATCATGTTGGCGTCCATGCCGGCGTTCATGTCCATGTTCATGTCGGTCATGCCGGCATTCATGTCGGTCATGTTCATGTCGGCATTGGCCGCATTGTCCTCGCCGCCGCTGCTGCAGGCGACAAGCGCCGCACAACCGATCGCCGCTGCGAGCGTCTTACTGATCTTCATCGTCTTTCCCCTGGTTATTGGATGGCCGCAATAGCGCACGGCGGGGGGATTAAGTTCCTAAGGCTGCTGTCGCCGGTCCCCGAAGGGCGACGCAGCGCCGCTATTGTGCGTTGCGGGCGCTGTTGCCGTCCGAGTCCGCGCCCGCGCGGTTTGCGTCGGCCGCGGCCTCGCCCGCCTGGCGGGTGGCGTCGGCCTGGTTGTACAGCGCATCCTGCGTCGCGTCGTTGGCTGCCTCGCCTGCCGCTTGCTCGAGATCGTCGGCCTTTGCCTCGGCATTGGCCTCTATATTGGCCGCCGCCTGTTCCCGCGGGCTGTTGTTGTTGCACGCGGCAAGTGCCGCAGTGCCGATCGCCAGCGCGAACCCGATCCTCAGCTTCATCAACCAACCCTTCGCCGACATGCGCGACAATGATCGGCGAAGCGTCCCAAGCGCGCAGGAGTTCCGAAACTGTGATCTGCGCTCATCGCGCTCGTGTCAGCGAAGTCGCGGCCTAACGGTCCGCCGCCAGCCATCCGGTCACGAGATAAAGCAGAACCATCACCGGCCCGGTGAGCACCACCCCGAGCACCAGGCCGAGCCGGATCAGCAGCGGATCGAACCCGGTATAGTCGGCAAGGCCGGCAGCAACGCCCATGATCTTGGCGTCGCGCCGGTTGACGAGGAAACGTCCGTTCATTGCTTTTATCCTTCGCAACAGGCGTGGGTTCAGGCGATCGGCAGCGGGCCGACGGCGGCGCTGACGAACAGGAGCGCAGTGACCAGGGCCGCGGCGAAGGCCGAAGCCGCCTCGCGGGTCGCGTTGAAAGTACCAAACATGTCCAATTCTCCCTTTTTGCATCTGGAGGCTCGGCATCGAGCCACGCATTCAGCAAATGCAGGGAGTGTGCCAGTTGAAGAAAATCTTTATTTATCAGTAGGCGATCGGCAGATTGCCTCGTCATTAGCGGTAATGCGCGCCAGCCATTGGGAATTTCCACCACGTCGGGGGCCGGTGCCGGCGCGGCTGGTCAACCGTTGACGACGATGCCGCCGTTCGGGTGCAGTACCTGGCCCGTCATGTAGCTGGCATCCTCGCAGGCGAGGAACAGGAAACTCGGCGCGACTTCGCTGGGCTGGCCCGGCCGCCCCATCGGCACGTCCTTGCCGAAATCCTTCATCTTCTCGGGCGGCTGGCCGCCGAACGGGTTGAGTGGCGTCCAGATCGGCCCCGGCGCCACCGCATTGACCCGAATCCCGTCCTTGACGAGCGCCTGGCTCAGCGACCGGGTGAAGGCGGTGATCGCGCCCTTGGTCGCCGAATAGTCGAGCAGCAGCTCCGACCCCTTGTACATGGTCACGGAGGTGCAGTTGATGATCGCCGCGCCTGCCTTCAGGTGCGCGCGCGCAGCCTGGACCATGTAGAAATAGCCGAAGATGTTGGTCTGGAAAGTGCGCCGAAGCTGCTCTTCGGTGATGTCCCGAACGTCCTCGTCGGGGTGCTGCTCGGCGGCATTGTTGACGAGGATGTCGAGCTTGCCAAGCTCCCTCACCGTCTGCTCGACCGCGCGCTCGCAGAAGCTCTTGTCGCCGACGTCACCGGCGATGGTGATCGCCCGGCGTCCTTCGCCCTCGACGATCTGGCGCGTCTTTTCCGCGTCGTCATGCTCGCACAGGTAAAGGATGGCGACGTCGGCGCCCTCGCGCGCGAAGAGGGCGGCGACGGCCCGTCCGATGCCGCTGTCGGCACCGGTAATCAGCGCCACCTTGTCCTGGAGCCGGCCCGACCCGGCGTAGCGCGGCTGCCAGTCCGGCTTGGGCTCAAGCTGGCTCTCGTGTCCCGGGAGCTGGTCCTCATGGACCATCGGTTCCATGACGTCGGACATCTTCCGCTACTCCTTGGCGGCGATGCCGAGCCCCTCGCGGCCGAACTCCTCGATCGTCGCCTGGTTCTGCTGGTCCTGCTCCGGCGCCTTTTCGACGGGAGTCTTGCCCTCCGGACGCGCGGTGAAGCTGTTGCGCTGCCCGTCGGCCGGATCCTCGGACATGGCGTTGTTCTGGTTCTGGGTGAAGTCGCCGTCGTCTGAAATATTCTGGTTCTTGCTCATCGCTTGCTCCTTGCGATGAAGAACCGAGCGATGCGGGGGCGGTTCCGCCGGCGCCGCAGACTTTAGCCGCGCAGAGCGCCGGCCGGGATGGGCTGCCGGCGATCGCTTGCCGACGCTGCGGGCACAGCCCCCGAACGGCACTCCGCGACGAGGGTCGGGAAGTCGAGGTCGCTGTTGGCGGCGAGCGCATCCCCAACCGCGGCGGAGCAGGCGGCGCGGCTTTCATAGCGGGTCGGGATCGTCGCCACCGGAGCGCAGCTGGTCGAACCGTCGGCGCAGCCCATGATCGCGATGATGAAGTAGCCCGGCCCCATGTGCCCGTCCCCTGCGCTGGTAAGTGACTATAAAAACATCCAGAATCTGGACGGGTTCCAAAGAAAAGTTGATCCGGTTTGCGGCTCGTCCGGCGCCACCCTACCTTGCCGTGATGGTGGACGGCGGCAGCGAGCGAATGGAGGGGCGGGGCAGCCTTCGCACCCTTTTGCGCTTCCTGCCGATGCTGTGGCCGCGCGGCGAGCCCGAACTTCGCGCCCGGGTGGTGCTGGCGGTGCTTCTGGTCCTCGCCGGCAAGGGCGCGGTGCTGCTGATGCCGTTCGCATACAAGGCGGTGATCGACCGCATGTCGGCGGGGACCGCGGCGTTCGGAATCGTCGCCGGGCTGGTCGCGGGCTATGCCACGGCCCGCTTCGCTGGCGTGCTTGCCGACAACCTGCGCAACGCCTTGTTCGAGAAGGTCGGGCAGCGGGCCGCGCGGCGGCTCGCCGGCAAGGTCTTCCGCCACATCCACGACTTGTCGCTGCGCTTCCATCTCGAGCGGCGCACTGGAAGCCTCACCAAGGTCGTCGAACGCGGCACCAAGAGCATCGACATGATGCTCTATTTCCTTTTGTTCAACATCGCCCCGACAATCATCGAGCTGGTCGCGATCTGCGTAATTTTCTGGGTGAAGTTCGGGCCCGGCCTGGTCGCGGCGACCTTGGCGATGGTTGCCATCTACATCCTTTTCACCCGCCAGGTGACCGAGTGGCGCGCCAAGCTTCAGCGCGACATGAACGAGGTCGACAACCGCGCCATCGGCCGCGCCGTCGACAGCCTGCTCAACTACGAAACGGTTAAATATTTCGGCGCCGAGGAGCGCGAGGCCAAGCGCTATGACGAGGCGATCGCCGCCTTCACCAACGCCGCGGTCAAGAACGAGACCTCGCTGGCCTGGCTCAACATCGGCCAGTCGCTGATCACGAACTTGATGATGGCGGGCGCGATGATCTTCACCGTCTGGGGCTGGAGCCAGGGCCGCTTCACGCCGGGCGACGTGGTGCTGGTCAACGCGCTTCTGATGCAGCTCTTCCGGCCGCTCGACATGCTCGGCTGGGTCTATCGCTCGATCCGCCAGGGCCTGATCGACATGGAGGCGATGTTCGACCTGCTGGACACGCCAACCGAGATTTCCGACGCCCCCGGTGCGCCGCCGCTATCGGTGACCCGCGGCGAAGTGCGCTTCGAGGGCGTCCGGTTCGGCTACGAGGACGGTCGCGAGATCCTCAAAGGCCTCGACCTGGACGTGCCGGCGGGGACCAGCCTTGCCGTGGTCGGCCCGTCCGGCGCCGGCAAGTCGACTCTGGCGCGGCTGCTCTACCGCTTCTACGATCCGAGCGCCGGGCGGATCACCATCGACGGGCAGGACATTGCCCGGGTACAGCAGGCGAGCCTGCGCGCAGCAATCGGCATCGTCCCGCAGGACACGGTGCTGTTCAACGACACGATCGGCTACAACATCGCCTATGGCCGTGCCGAGGCCAGCGACGCGGACGTCGAGGCGGCGGCGCGCGGCGCGGCGATCGACGGCTTCATCGCGGCTCTCCCCAATGGTTATGGGTCGATGGTCGGCGAGCGTGGTCTCAAGCTGTCGGGCGGCGAGAAGCAGCGCGTGGCGATCGCGCGCACCCTGCTAAAGAACCCCCCGCTCCTGGTGCTCGACGAAGCCACCAGCGCGCTCGACAGCCGCACCGAGCAGGCGATCCAGGCGACGCTTGAACGGGTCGCCGAAAGCCGCACCTCGATCATCATCGCCCATCGCCTGTCCACCATCGTCAACGCTGACCAGATCGTCGTCCTCGACCACGGCCGCGTCGCGGAGCGCGGCACGCATGACAGCCTGCTGCGCAAGGGCGGGCTTTACGCGGAGCTGTGGGCACGGCAGGCTGCCGAGCGCTCGGAAGCGGAAACGGCGGAAGCGGCGGAGTGAGCCCCGAGCAGATCCTGAAATCAACGTTCGGCTTCGACGCCTTCCGCGGCGTGCAGCGCGACGTCGTTGAACGGGTGTTGGCCGGCAAGCACGTGCTGGCGGTGATGCCGACCGGCGCCGGCAAGAGCCTGTGCTACCAATTGCCGGCGCTGGCTCGGGTGGGCACCGCTTTGGTGATCTCGCCGCTGATCGCGTTGATGCACGACCAGATCCGCTCCGCCGACGCAGTGGGCATCCGGGCGGCGTCGCTGACTTCGGCCGACAGCGACCGGGACCGCACGGTCCAGCGGCTGCGCGCCGGCGAGCTCGATCTTCTCTACGTCGCGCCGGAGCGGGCGACGACCGACAGTTTCGCGCGGCTGATCGAGCGGGCGCCGCTGGCGCTGATCGCCATCGACGAGGCGCATTGCGTCAGCGAATGGGGGCATGACTTCCGCCCCGATTACCGGCGGCTGCGCGGGCTGCTTGAGGCTTTTCCCGACGTGCCGCGGCTGGCGCTGACCGCGACCGCGGACCGCCGCACCCGCGACGACATATTGGTCCAGCTCGGCATTGAGGAAGCGGTCGTGGCCGGCTTCGACCGGCCCAATATCCGCTATCATGTGCGGCCCCGCGACGGCCTGGGGGGGCAGCTCAAGGCCTTGCTCGCCGAGCAGCCGGGCGCCGGCATCGTCTACACCACCAGCCGCGACCAGGCCGAGCGCATTGCCGAGCAGCTCGCCGCGAGCGGACGGGCGGCGCTGCCCTATCATGCCGGGCTGGAGCCGCAGGTGCGAGCGCGCAACCAGGCGGCGTTCGTGCGGTCAGAGGAGATGGTGATGGCGGCAACCGTCGCCTTCGGCATGGGCATCGACAAGCCGGACGTGCGCTTCGTCGCCCATGCCGGAATCCCCAAGTCGATCGAGGCCTTTTACCAGGAGACCGGCCGCGCCGGGCGCGACGGCGACCCGGCCGAGGCCTGGCTGTTCTGGGGCGCCGAGGATTTCGCCCGCGCCCGGCGGCGGATCGAGACCGAGGTCGACCCCGAGCGCCGCGCGGGCGAACGCGAGCGGCTCAACGCGCTTGCCGCCTTGGTCGAGGCGCCGACCTGCCGTCGTGCGATCCTGCTGCGGCATTTCGGCGAGGAGCCGCCGGAGCGCTGCGGCAATTGCGACAATTGCCTTGAGCCGCCGGCCAGCATCGACGTCACCGATGTCGCTCGGAAACTGCTGTCGGCGGCGTTCCGCACCGAGATGCGGTTCGGGGTCGCGCATCTCGCCGCGGTGCTCGGCGGCGATGACAATGAAAAGGTCCGCCAGTTCGGCCATGACCGGCTGTCGGTGTTCGGGATCGCGTCGGCAGACGAGCTGGCGCTGGTCCGGCCGGTCGCGCGGGCGCTGATTGCCCGCGATGCGCTGCGCGCCGACGCTTATGGCGGGCTGTCGTTCGGGCCGGGGGCCAAGCCGATCCTGAAGGGTGAGGAACAACTGACCATCGCCGTTCCGCCGGCGCGCAAGCGCAAGGCGCGGCAACGCGACTCGGGGCCATCCGACCCGATGTTCGACGCGCTTCGCGCGGCCCGCCGCGAACTTGCCGCCGCGGCCGGCGTCCCGCCCTATGTGATATTCCACGATAGCACCCTTCGGGGCATCGCCGCGGCGCGCCCGCGCACCTTGGCGGAGCTGTCGCGCATATCGGGTATCGGCGCGGCCAAGCTGGAGCGCTATGGTGCGGCGATGATCGCCGCCGTGGCGGCCGAGGAGGAGAGGGCCGATGCTGCGCCAGCTTGACGACAAGACATTGGTCAGCGGCCAGATCCTGCCCCAGCAGGTCGCGGAGCTGCGGCGTCATGGCGTCACCCTGATCGTCAACAACCGGCCCGACGGGGAGGACGAAGGCCAGCCGCCGAGCGTCGCCATCGA
>DATLFV010000062.1:0-12660 GCA_035540875.1 Sphingomicrobium sp.
GCGATCAGCGCGATCGGCGCGCTCAACGGCCTGGTCCTGATCTCCGGCGAGTTCCCGCTTGCGCTCGCCCGCGGCGGCACCTTCCCCCGCTGGTTCGCCGCGATCTCGCCGCGCGGCATCGCCGTCCGTGCCCAGATCCTGTCGAGCGCCCTTGCCACCTTGCTGATCGCAGCGAACTACTCGCGTTCGCTGGCGGGGCTGTTCGCGTTCATGGCCCTGCTGTCGACCGCTGGCGCTTTGGTCCTCTACTTCGCCTGCTCGTTGTCCGCGCTCCGGCTGCAGCGGACCGGCGTGCTACCGCGCTCCGCCGGCATCGCCGCGCTTGCGGCACTTGGTCTGCTCTACTCGGTCTGGACGATGTACGGCGCCGGCGGCGAGGCCACCGGCTGGGGCGCGGTGCTGCTGGCGGCAGGCGTCGCCGTTTATTTCATCATGACCCGGATCGTGCGCTCCAGCCCGGAGCCGGCGGCCGATCCAGCCGCGCCTCCGGAACCAGCCGCCTGAGCTTGCTCGCGAAGCTGCGCAGGCAGACCTCGCTGGTCCCCAGCGGTCCCGCCACATAGGCCGGCGACTGCATGCCGAGCTGGACCCGCGTGATCAGCTCGGTGTCCTCCTGGTTTACCCGGCGATTGATGCGCCAGTTGAGATAGCGGCAGGCGCGCATCTCCCGCCGCTCATCGGGCAGCGCGTAGCTGATCTCGCGGATCACCGTCTGGCAAGCGCTGACCGGCAGGAACTGCATGAAGTCCACCTGGTCGGGGTAGATGTCGAAGGCGACGTTCGGGAAGAGTTTGTAATAGAGCCACTTGCGACGGTGCGAGGGCGGCAGGTGCCCGGCCTCGGGCAGGAACTTCTGATAGGCGCGCTCCGCGGCATTATCGGACTCGCGCTCGACCAGATCGCCTTCCATGCGGTCGACGTGCTCGTTGGCCTCGAGCCGATAGCCTTTGCCGAACAGCCGAGTGAGGCCCGGGTGGCCGACGGCAATGTGCAGACCGTCCGAATAATTATCGGCGATGGTCTTCCAGTTGAGCGGCCGCGGGCGCAGCGTGACCCGGCCGATCGCCCGCAGCTCCTCGAAGCGGTAGGGCTCCACCTCCGCTTCGTAAGGCGCCATCATCTCGGCAACCGAGGCAGCCCCGGGCTCGAGCGTCACGAACAGGAAGCCGCGCCACCGTTCGAGCGCCACCGGCACGAGCCCCAGCTGGTCGGGCTGCAGGCCGGGATACTGGCCGCGCTGCGGCACCCCGACCAGCCGCCCGTCCCGGGCATAGCTCCACGCGTGATAGGGACAGGTCAGCACGCGCGCGCAGCCGCCGCTTCCGTCGACCAGCCGCGAGCCACGGTGGCGGCAGACGTTCGAAAAGGCGCGCACCTCGCCATCGTCACCACGGATGACGATGACGCTTTCGCCGAGATATTCCAGGCTCCGCCACTCGCCCGGCGCCGCAATTTCGCTATCGTGGCAGACCACTTGCGGCGCGGCCCGCAGGAACGCCTTCTTCTCGGCTTCGAGGAACTCGGGTTCGTGATACAGCCATCCCGGCAGGCTCAAGCCATCGAGGGGATCGGGCGCTGGTGCGATGCTTCGGAGCTGGGTGGCCATGGTCGGAGGCTTGCCATTTCGCCCGCTTTGCGGCAATGGGCGCAGCTCTGGCGCGTGGGGCTTCCTCCGCGCCCGTATTTTTTTCGAAAGACAGCCGGAGGGGCTTGCCACGGTGGCAAGTCAGCGATCGGCCAACAGATGAGAACAAGCATGCCGCTTTACGAGCATGTTTTCCTCGCGCGTCAGGATCTGGCCCAGACCCAGGTCGATGCGCTGGCGGAAAACGCGACCAGGATCCTGACCGACAACGGCGGATCGGTGGTCAAGACCGAGACCTGGGGGCTGCGCAGCCTCGCTTACCGCATCGCCAAGAACCGCAAGGCGCATTACGTCGCGCTCGACGTCGATGCGCCCGCCGCTGCGATTGCCGAGCTCGAGCGCCAGACCAACATCAACGAAGACGTGATCCGCTTCATGACCATCCGCGTCGACGCGCACGAAAAGGGCCCGTCGGCGATGATGCGCCGCGGCGAGCGCGACCGTGAGCGTGGCGACCGCGGCGACCGCGGCGACCGTGGCCCCCGCGGCGATCGTGGTGACCGTGGTGACCGGCCCGAGCGCGGCGAGCGCGCGCCGTTCCGCGCCCGCGAAGAGGAGGCATAAGACATGGCCCGCGCATTCTTCCGCCGCCGCAAGTCCTGCCCGTTCTCGGGCAAGGAAGCGCCGACCATTGATTACAAGGACGTGCGCCTGCTTCAGGGCTTCGTGTCCGAGCGCGGCAAGATCGTGCCGTCGCGGATCACCGCCGTCTCCACCAAGAAGCAGCGCGAGCTGGCCAAGGCGATCAAGCGCGCCCGCCACCTGGGCCTGCTTCCCTACGTCGTCAAATAAGGAGCGCGCGAGATGGAAGTCATCCTGCTCGAGCGGGTCGAGAAGCTCGGCGGCATCGGTGATGTCGTCAACGTCAAGAACGGCTTTGCCCGCAACTATCTGCTGCCCAACAAGAAGGCGCTCCGCGCCAACGAGGCCAACCGCAAGGTCTTCGAGGCCAATCGCGCGCGCATCGAGGCCGACAATGCCGAGCGCCGCTCGGGCGCCGAAGCGGCGGCCAAGGGCGTCGACGGCAAGACGGTGCAGCTGATCCGCCAGGCGTCGAACACCGGCCAGCTCTATGGCTCGGTGAGCGCCCGCGACATCGTCGAGGCGCTCGAAGCCGAAGGCGCCAAGGTCGGCAAGAGCCAGATCGTGCTCGACCGCCCGATCAAGGGCATCGGCATGCACGAGATCAAGGTCGCGCTGCACCCCGAGGTCAGCGTCACCGTCAAGGTCAACGTCGCCCGCAGCCCCGAGGAAGCCGAGCTCCAGGCGCAGGGTGTCGACGTGATGGCGCAGATGTTCGAGCGCGACACCGCGGCCTTCACCGAGGACTTCGATCCCAATGCCGAGCCCGGCGCGACGGCCGATGCCGCGGCGGCGCCGGCCGAGACGGACGAGCCGGCGCAGCGCTGAGCCTGCGCGACAGCCGCCGATGCGACGGCCGCAGGTCCAGCAAGGGCCTGCGGCCGTTGTCGTTTCTGCGACCGGCCGTTCGTCGCATTGCCCGGGGCGATCCGGAACGAGAGGCGCCGAACCCGTGTTTCAAACAGCAGAGCAAGGCGGGGCGACTCGAGGAGGATATGGTCATGGCCAACGAACGCGATGACGAACAGATCAACGGTCAGGACAGCCAGCAGGAGCTCAGCCAGGGTCAGCAGCCGGCGACCGGCCAGCAAAGCCATCAGAGCGAGTTCGGCCAGCAAGGCGGCGCCTTTGGCAACCAGCAGAACATGAGCGGCCAGCAGGGCGGCGACAGCAGCTTCGGCGGCCAGAGCGGCGCCGGATCGAGCGCCATCGGCGGCAACACCGGCCAGAGCGACCTCGGCTCCGCGGGCGTCGGCCAAGGCGGCGCCAGCTCCAGCGGTCAGGCCTCGTACGGCAATAGCGGCGACACCGACACGCTGTCGCAGAGCCAGAACAGCTCCGACTTCGGCCAGGAGAGCGACATGGGCGAGGGCGGCCGTCAGCAGGGCATGCCGCTCGGAACCGCCGGCGGCGGCTTCGGCGGCTCGGGCGACACGGTCGGGAGCCTCGGCGGCGGCGCCTCCGATCTGGGCGGCGGCGAGACCGGCCTCGGCTCGAGCGGCAGCCCGTCGGGTGGCGAGGGCTTCCTCGGCCAGCAGGGCAGCGACAGCGGCGATTACCTGCAGCAAGGCGGTCAAGCCGCTGGCGGCACGGATTTCGCTGCGCAAGGCCAGGGCGCGACCGACGATGAATCCGGCGACACCGGCGGCAGCTTCTAGGCCTCCGCTCGCACGCTAACGCAAGGACGCCGCGCCCTCACCGGCGCGGCGTTTGCTTGTGCAGGTGCAGCCCCGTCTTCAGGCGGCGGCCGTGCGCTCCATGAATGCCGTCTCGCGTGCGACCAGGCCCGCAAAGCTGGGCCGCTCCAGCATCCGCTCGACATAGGCACGCGTGCGCGGGTGGCGGCCGCTGTCGATCTCGATGCCAAGGTGGAGGAAATTGACGAACGGGCTCGCCACCGCGACATCGGCCAGGGTCAAGCCGTCCCCAACCAGGAAACCTTGGCCGCTTGGCACCTGCGTCTCCAGATAGTCGAGGATCGGCGGCAGCTCGTCACGGATCGCCCGCTCCGCCACCTGCTCGTCGCCCGGCCGCTTGAGGAAGCGCGGTGCGACAATGCGGTTGAAGAAGATCTTGCGCCCGCAATCGAAGAGGATGGTGTCGGCATATTCGTCGAACCAGATGGCGCGGCCGCGCAGCCTGGGCTCGGCCGGGATCAGCGCCGGCTCCGGGCATTTGGCTTCCAGGTAATGGACGATCGCGCTCGAATCGCAGAGGCCATAATCGCCGTCGGCCAGCGCCGGCATCTTGCCGAACGGGCTGGCCTTGCGGAACTCGGGATCATCGTCGCCGAGCCGTGTCGGCCGTACCTCGAGCTCAATTCCCTTCTCGGCCGCGAACGCCAGCACCTTGCGCACGAACGGCGAGATGGAGGAGCCGAACAGGATCATGTGGCGCGGCCTTTCGTGGCGCCCGGGCGGGAGACCAAGCGCGGGTTCATCCGTTGAGCCTTCGACAATGGGAGAAACTATCATGCGCAGCAACTCCGGCCGCGACGAGGGCCGCAACAATCTTCACGATCCGACTCTTCGCGATCGCGC
Source organism: Sphingomicrobium sp. (assembly GCA_035540875.1). GTDB lineage: Bacteria > Pseudomonadota > Alphaproteobacteria > Sphingomonadales > Sphingomonadaceae > Sphingomicrobium. The sequence goes on from DATLFV010000062.1 coordinate 4,768, forward strand.
CAACCGCAACGAGCAGACCGGAAGCGACAAGAAGGGCGAAGGCAAGGCGCCCTCCGACAATCGTCAGGGCCGCAAGGATTAGCCTCCGGGGTCAGGCGATCCTGTAGAAGCTCGCCACCCGGTCGAGCGCCAGGGTCAGGACCAGCTTCCCGGCGCGCGCCGGCCAGCCGAGCGCGTCCTCGGCTTCGCGCATGCGCTCGCCGGCGCAGACCACGCGCCACAAGATGTCCGCCAGTCCCGGCCCGGCCTGCTCGAGCGCCGCGTCGAAGCGCCGCCGGGCATCGAGCTGTGCGGTGGTCGGGTCGCTGCCCGGTGCCATGCCGCCGCGGCCGGGCGCGACCGGCGCCGCATCCCACGTCATGGTTACCTTGGGCGAGAGTTGGGCACGCTCCCAATCGCAGCGCAGCCGCTCACCGGCTTCGAACTGCACGCGCGTGACATGGCCGCGCGCCAGCAGCCAGCCCAGCGGGGATTCCGCCAGGTTGACCAGCACCGATCGCGCCGGCTGCTCGGCTCGCTCCGCGCGGCCGGGCGAGTGCGGCGGCCGCACGGTGCCCCCGTCGATCTGCCGTTCGGTCAAGAGCCGCGCGTCGTGCCGCCTTCCTGCCATGACTTCTCCCCTGTCCTGCCGAGTCGTTCCTCACTTGCCACAGCGGCAAATCTGTAGGACAGGGGAAAACCGCATTGGTTCAGGGGGGGGGCTTTCGATGATCACGCGAATCCGCGAAGTCCGCCGTGCCCGGGGAATGACTCTCGACGAGGTCGCCCGCGCCTGCCGGCCGCCGACCACGCCCCAGACCATCGGCCGGCTGGAGACCGGTACCCGCACCGTCTCTGTCGGTTGGCTCAACCGCATTGCCGCCGCGCTCGGAGTCCAGGCCTCGGACCTGGTTGATCGCGGCGAAGGCGCCGAGCTCAAGGTGGCGGCGGTGCTTGGCGGCCAGGGCGCCACCGCGCCCAAACGCGATTCGCTCGTGGTGCCGCCCCAGGCCAAGGCCGGGCAGATCGCCGTCGCCGTGACGGCGGGCATCGGCGACTATCGTTCCGGGGACGAGATCTGGTGCGACAGTCTGCCCCCGGAAGAGTTTGGCCGGGCAATGAACCGCGACGTGCTTGTGCCGCGCCCCGCCGGCCGCTTCCTGTTCGGCCGCCTGATCGGCCGCGAGGAAGGCAAGCTCCAGCTGCTGCCGCTCGGCGCCGGCGGCCGCCAGACGGTGGTCGCCGACCCGCCGTGGCTGGGCATGGCGACGCGGCTGGTGCGCAGCCTCTAGCCCGGCCGCCGGCCGGCGCGGCCTGCCGGCGGAGGCGCGGCGGGAGCCTTCCCGATGACCGGCCGTTCTGCCTGCTCAGCCCGGCGGAGCCTCGCGCATGTTCTTCTTCTTCTCCAACCGGATCGGATGCGGCACCTCGCTGCTGATCACCGCCGTCGGTACCTTGATCCTGCTGGCATTGATGGGCTGGATCAACTTCTAGCGCCGCTTACCCGGCTTGCTTCGGGCGGGAGCACATGGCACCGCCTAGTACCGTGGCGGACCTGAAAACCGGTCGCCACATCGGGCGGTTAGCTCAGTTGGTAGAGCATCTCGTTTACACCGAGAGGGTCGGCGGTTCGAGCCCGTCACCGCCCACCATCCCGCGCTCGGACGTCCCCGGTGGGAACACATGTGAATTGCTGTGGTAATCCCCTCTGACCAGAAGGGAACGGCCGGATGAACGAGTTCAACACGATCGTCGCTTTGCTCGGCGGGCTGATCCTGACGCTCGGTCTTGTATCGAAGCCCACCGGCAAGAGCCCGGTTCCGCCAAGCCTCATCGCGCTGCTGCTCGGCATTTGCGTGGGACCGCAGCTACTCAACCTCATCAACATCGAGGAGATGGGTGACCGCACGACGATTTTGGAACGCGCCGCTCGGCTGACGCTCGGCATCGGACTAGTGGGGGTGGCGCTTCGCGTCCCAAGAGAGTTCCCTCGAACGAACTGGCGCGGAATGCTCGTGCTGCTGGCGGCCGGGATGCCATTGATGTGGGCGATCAGCACTGCACTGGTTTTCTATGTCTTGGGGATCTCCTTGTGGCTGGCGCTGCTGATCGGCGCCATCCTCACTCCGACAGACCCGATTGCGGCCAGTCCCATCGTCACCGGAGAGCTCGCGGAGAAGAATATCCCTGATCGCCTGCGCCACATCATCGCCTTCGAGTCGGGCGCAAACGACGGCGTCGCCTATCTCTTTGTCTTCCTCCCTTTTCTCTTCCTCACGCGGCCTGCCGACGAGGCACTTTCCCATTGGTTCACCCACACGTTGCTGTGGGAAGTCGGCGCAGCAACAATGTTGGGACTTTCGCTTGGCTACGCGGCGGCCAAGCTTCTGCGTGCCTGCGAGGCACGGCAAATGATCCGCGAGGACTGGAGGCTCGTGTACACGGTGGCACTGGGGCTCCTCGCGGCGGGCGCGGGCAAATTGATCGCCAGCGACGAGGTCCTCGTCATCTTCGCCGCTGGTGCGGTGTTCACGCAGGTAATCAGCAGCGAGGATCGCAAGAATGAAGAGCAGGGGCAGGAAGCGGTAAATCGATTCTTCGCCATCCCAATCGTCGTTCTGCTGGGAGCCGCGCTGCCGTGGGCCGGCTGGGCCGAACTTGGCTGGCGCGGCGTGCTGCTCGTCGTGGCAATCCTGCTCTTCCGGCGAATACCGGTGCTCCTGATGCTAAGGCCTCTGCTTCCGGAGCTGCGCAGCCAGCGCGATGCGCTGTTCGTCGGTTGGTTCGGGCCGATTGCGGTGGCGGCCATCTACTATGCATCACTGATGGAGCACCGCTTGCAAGAGCCGCTCGTCTGGCATGTGGTGAGCCTGGTGATCTGCGGATCTATCGTCGCGCATGGCATGACCGGCGCACCCCTGACACGGCTCTATGGACGGGGCGAGCGCAAGATGAATAGCTCTACCGCCGGTGCGCCTGGTTAGCGTCCACTTGCCACTCGCCTACTGATATTTCCTTCGGCGGACATGCTGCGCCTCATGAGCATCGCGGCGTGCGCTGCAGCCGGGGGCGGCGAGGCGGCCGAACGGACCAGCCGCGCTGTCCCTCGAGCTCGCTCACACCACCGCCGGTCGGCCGACCTCCGCGAAATAACGACGCAGCGCCTCGCTCGTGGCCGGCGCAAGCTCGACGAACACGCGGCGGCCGTCGTGCGGGTCGGCGCGGCGCAGGAACAGGCCCTGGTCGGTCATGGTCTTGAGCCAGCGCAGCGCAGTCGTTGCCGGCACCGCGGCCGCGATGCACAGGCTCGATACCGGCACGCGGAGCTGTGCGATCTCCGCCTGCAGCAGGTCGAGCAGCATGTCCCAGGCGGGATCGGCAAACAGATCCTCGGCGAAATAGCGCGAGCGCAGGCGCCTCGCGCGGATGACGCTGCGCACCGTGTCGGCGGAGATTTCGGGGATCGTGCCGGCCGGCTGGGGCCGCTCGGTCGCCGGCGCCGCAGCGCCAGGCCCGGTCGAGAGTCGCGCCAGCGTCGAGGCGATGCGGCTGACTTCGTCGCTGAGCTGGCGCAGCCTCACCGCGTTGCGCTCCGAAGCCACGTCCGCGAGCCGTTCCGGCGCCGCGTTGCGCGCCAGCGCCAAGCCAAGCGTCGACGCGCGGTCGGCCTCGTCGCCGCCGATCACCAGGTCGACGGGAGCGCTGCCGGTGCGGGCAAACAATGGGTCGACCAGTTCGGGCGGCGCGGCGACCACTGCTGCGTAGCGGCCGTCCTCGGCCTCGCGCGCCATCATGTCGAGCAGCCGGTCCATCGGCTCGCCTTCGTCGCCGTCGAGCTCGAGCCAGATCGCCGAGGCGGAGACCTGGCGGGCGATGCGCTGCGGCGCATCGGCGACCGAGATGCGGTCGGCAATGCGCAGCCCCGCGGTTTCGACCGTGCGAACGGCGCGGTGCATGGCGGCGGCGGTGGAAGCGGCGATCAGCACGGGCGGGCGCTCGGCGCTCGCCCAGTCTCGGTCACGGGTCAAATAGGCGTCCATTCGGGGAAACCCCTTCGCGACAATGGGACCGAGCAGCAGCATCAGTAACGCGCAATCTGGAGAAAGGTCAGACGGTTTCGGCTCCAAAACGGAGCAATAACGAGAATTGCCAACGTATCTGGTGCATATGTGGTGGGGAGATGTAGCGTGCCCGGATCGAACGACCCCGCGGACTCCTGCGAGCGAGCCGTTTGGCTGGCCGAGTTGGAGATCGCTATCAGCGAAGCGCAGGATCTCGCCTGGCGGCTCGGGATCAATGAGGGCAACGAGGAGGCACGACGGCTTTACGGCCGGCTTGAAACGCTGCGTGGCGAACTCGACGCCCTGCGCGGAACCGGCTGGGCGGGCGCCGCGGCGGATCGGTCGGCGCTCTGGCCGGAGCTTTGCGCCCGGTCGGGCGGCTAGGTGCCTTCGGGAAGGTCCCCGCCGCCGGAGAATTCCTCCAGGAATGGTGCAATGGGCTCCGCCGCCCAGCCCCCTGTCGCAACAAAGCCGCGATTGACGAACGCACGCTTCCCATAACGGAGCGAAGCGCCGTCCGGACCGTCGACCCGCCCGCCGGCAGCCAGCAGGACCGCATGGCCTGCGGCCGTGTCCCACTCGCTGGTCGGCGACAGGCGCGGGTAGATGTCCGCCTTCCCTTCGGCAACGATGCAGAACTTCAGTGACGAGCCGATCGCGACATGACCGCAGCCCGAGGCCGCTTGCTCGAGGTAGTCGGCGGTCGCCTGGTTGAAGTGAGACTTGGACGCGACCGCGACCGGCGGCTGCGCCGGCGCCCGCGTCGCAATCGCCTGGCGCGCGCCGTCCCGTTCGCGCCAGGCGCCGGAGCCGACCAGCCCGGCGTGCATCGTTCGCCGCGCCGGCGAATAGACCACGCCGAGGCGGGGCGTCCCTTGCGCCACGAGCCCGATGTTCACCGTATAATCGTCCCCTCCCCGCACGAATTCCTTGGTGCCGTCCAGCGGGTCGACCAGGAAATAGAAATCGTCATGCGCGGGAATGCGGCCTGCCGCGACCTCCTCTTCGGCGATGACCGGCACGCCGGGGGCGGCGCGCGCCAGAGCGGCCAGGATGATCAGCTCGGCGGCCCGATCGGCCTCGGTCACCGGCGAACTGTCCCGCTTGGTCTCGACGGCGAAGCCGCGCGCGACGATCTCGACGATCGCGTCGCCCGCAGCCCGCGCGGCGGCCGCAATGTCCTCGAGCAGCCGCGCCTCGTCCACGTCCGCTCGCTCAGCGCGGCGCCATGCGGATGCCGCCGTCGAGCCGCACCGCTTCGGCGTTCAGATAAACGGTCTCGACCATGAAGCAGGCAAGCTTGGCATATTCATGCGCCTGGCCGAGCCGCTTCGGGAACGGGACCTGCGCGCCCAGAGCTTCCTGCACGTTGGGCGGCATCATCGCCACCATCGGCGTCTGAAACACGCCGGGCAGGATCGTGTTCACGCGCACTCCCTCGTTCATCAGGTCGCGGGCGATCGGCAGCGCCATGGCGAGCACTCCGCCCTTCGATGCCGAATAGGCCGCCTGGCCGATCTGCCCGTCCTGCGCTGCGACGCTCGCCGTGTTGATGATGCAGCCGCGCTCGCCATCCTCCAGCGGATCGAGCGTCACCATCCCCGCGGCCGCATGGGCGATGCAGCGGAACGTGCCCACGAGGTTGATCGCGATGGCCAGCTCGAACTGCTGCATCGGATAGAACTTGACGGCGCCGGTCTCCTTGTCGCGGCCGACCGTCTTGGCGGCGTTGGCGACGCCGGCGCAATTGACCAGCACGCGCTCCTGGCCGTGCGCCTCCCGCGCCCTGGCGAACGCTGCGGCCACCTTTTCGTCCGAAGTCACGTCGACCTCGCAGAAGATGCCGCCGATTTCCGAGGCAACCCGCTCACCGCGCTCGGCATCCCGGTCGAGGACGGCGACCCGCGCCCCGCGGCGTGCAAGCTCGCGCGCGGTCGCTTCGCCAAGCCCCGAGGCGGCGCCTGTCACGACGGCGGCAATGTCCTTGATTTCCATCCCTGCTCCTCACGGGCCGCAAACCGCGTGTCGGCCGGCCGGCTCGCGCCTATGCCTCGGAAGCCGCCGCGAACCAAGCCATGTGTCCGTTCCTTGCGGGCTGCGCCGTGTTGATGCGCGCCGGCCACAAGTGGCGGATAAGCTGCGCCGGTCGTGCGTTCTGGACTCGGAAGGGCCTGACTTCGTGCGGCGAAGCTGCCAGAATCCGGGGGCGGGCTGTAAGGCCGCCATTCATCTTGCGATTGCTAGGGGGACAATCATGAACGCGCGAAACAAGAGCTTGCTCGGCCTGGCCGCGCTGTCGCTGCTCGCGACCACCGCTCCGGCGGCGCAGCCGCTGGCCCCGCTTCCTGCTGCTTCCGCGACCCTGCCGGCTGCAGGCGCCGTCAGCGCCTTCTACAGCCGCTGGCGTGCAGCTCCGATCTGGTTCCAAGGGCCGGTGGCTCGGCCCGCGGCGCGCCAGCTTGCCGGCATTCTGAGGCGCGCTCCGCTCGACGGCCTCGCCTCGGGTCCGCAACTCGCGGCCGAGGTCGAGGCGGCGATCGCGCGCGCCGCCAGCGGCAATCCGGCGGCTGTCGCCGCTGCCGAGCAGACGCTGTCGGCGGCCTGGGTGATGTACGTGCAGGCGGTCAAGCGGCCGACGACGGGCATGTATTACGCCTCGCCGGTGCTGGCGCCGCAGGGCTCGCGCCCCGACCTCGTGCTTCTTGCAGCCGCGAAAGCCCCTTCGCTGGAAGCGCATCTCACCGCCGTGTCGAACGTCAACCCGCTCTACGCGCAGATCCGCGACACCGCCTGGGCCGAGGCGCAGGCAAGCGGCAATGCGACGCTCGACCCGCGCGTGCTCGCCAACCTCGATCGCGCTCGCAGCATCCCGGGGACCGGCCGCTTCGTGGTGGTGGACAGCGCCGGCCAGCGCATGACGATGTTCGAAAATGGTCGCGCGGTGGACTCGATGAAGGTGATCGTCGGGACCAGCGAATTCGCGACGCCCATGATCGCGAGCTACATCCACTACATCACCCTCAACCCGTACTGGGATTCCCCCGATCATCTGGTGCGCAGGAACATCGCACCCAAGGTCGTGAGCGAGGGCCTCGGCTATCTCAAGGCGCGCGGTTACGAGGTGATGGCCGACTGGACCGAGACCTCCGCGGTGATTCCTCCCGAGAAGATCGACTGGAAGGCAGTCGCCGCCGGCAAGACCCAGATCCGCATCCGGCAGAAGCCGGGGCCCGACAATTTCATGGCGACGATGAAGATCCCGTTCCAGAACAAGGACGACATCTACCTTCATGATACGCCGGCAAAGGCCCTGTTCGCCAAGTCGCAGCGGGCGCTCAGCAATGGCTGCGTGCGGCTCGAGGATGCGCCGCGTTTCGCCCGCTGGCTGCTCGGCGGCAGGGACGCCGTCACCAGCTCGAAGGAGCCGGAGCAGCACCTTCAGCTCGCGGTCGGCGTGCCGATCTACCTCACCTACCTCACGGCGCAGCCGGAGAATGGGAAGATCAACTACGTCGCCGACGTATACGGCTGGGACCAGGCAGCGACGCAGCGGCTCGCCGCGCGCTGATCTGACCGGGCTCCGGCCGGCGAGCTTCGCCGGCTGACCCTCGCTTGATGGCAATGGCCGGCGCCTGGCGGCGCAGCGTCGCCGCGCGCCGGCCTGCCCGCCCCCCGGATCTGCTCACGGCCTCTTCACCGTCGGCACGTGACGAAGATGGCGTCCCTGCGCCTCGCCCGGGCCCTTGCCAAAGAAGAAGGCCGGCCCGGGCTTCCCCGGACCGGCCTCATCTTGGGCCGTCAGCCTGGCTGACGCCCCGCCTTTAGTTCGCCTTAGCCGCGAACCGGAGCAGGC
>DATLFV010000063.1:0-8936 GCA_035540875.1 Sphingomicrobium sp.
GCTGGGCGCTGCGGGCGATCACACCGGCGCGGCGGTGCTGCTGCGGCAGATCCTCGACGAGAAGCCCGAGGCGACGCGGGTCCGCTTCGAGCTTGCCGCTTTGCTGCACCGGCTGGGGGATGAACCGGCGGCGCTGCGCGAACTCCGCGCGCTCCACGCCGCCGATTTGCCGCTCAATGTCGCCCGCTTCATCGACCGCATGGCCGCGGCGCTGCAGGCGAGCAAGCCGTTCGGCCTGCATGTCGAGCTTGCCATCGCGCCGGACAGCAACATCAACCGCGCCACCCGCTCGGATACGTTGAGCACGGCGATGGGCGATTTCACCTTGGACGAGAATGCCAGGGCGCGGTCGGGGATGGGGGTGGCCGTGCGGAGCGTGGCGCAGGCGCGGCTGCCCTTGGGCGGGGGAGCCCGGCTGGTCGGGCGTCTCGGTGCCGACGCCAACCTCTACCGCCGCGAGAGATTCAATGACATCACGCTCGAGCTTGCCGCCGGGCCGGAACTGCGGGCCGGGCGCAGCCGAATCTCCGCCGAGGCGGGGGCCAGCGAGCAATATCATGCGATGGCGCGCTACCGCCGCAGCATTCGGCTGGCGGCAAGCGCCTCCACGCCGCTGGGCTCGCGCTCGCAGCTGCGGATGGACGTGCAGGGCCGGTCCGAGGACAATCGCCGCAACCGGCTCCAGGACGGACGCGGCGTGCTGCTGCAGGGGCGCTTCGAACGGGCCTTGTCGCCGCGCCTGTCGGCCAGCGTCGCGCTCGGCTTCGACCGCTTCAGGGCGCGCGACGATGCTTATTCCACGCGCTCCTGGGTGGCGGGCGTCGCGGCATTCCGCGACATCGGCCGCATGACCGTGAGCGGCGGAGCGGAGATCGGCCGGGTGCGCGCCGACGAGCGGCTGGCGCTGCTGCCCGAAGCGCGTTCCGACAGGCTGACCCGTCTCCACGTCGGCGCCGTCTTCCGACAGGCGACCGTCGGCGGCTTCGCGCCGATCGCCCGCGTCGTCATGGAGCGCAACCGCAGCTCGATCGCCTTCCACGATTTTCGGCGGACCTGGACCGAGCTGGGGATCAGCCGCGCCTTCTGATCGCGCGGCCGGCGGACACGGGCTTAGGTCCAGCCAATTGCGGGCGGCTGGGGCAAAGGCCTATATCCCTGCAATGACTGCGCATTGGCCCATCGCGATGGCGATCGTCGTCCTGACGGTGGCGGCGATGGAGCTGGTCGCGGCGCTGGTGCACCGCTTCATCATGCACGGTCCCGGCTGGGCATGGCACAGGTCGCACCATGAGCCCGGCCCGGGCCGGCTGGAGCGCAACGACCTCTACACCGTGCTGTTCGCCGGCATCAGCATCGGCGTGTTCGTCGCCGGCGCGCGTTGGCCGGCGCTGTGGTGGGTCGGCGTCGGGATGGTCGTCTACGGGCTGCTCTACGCCTTCGTTCACGACGGTCTCGTCCACCGCCGCTTTCCCTTCGTGCGGGCGCCCCGCAACGGCTACGCCAAGCGGCTGGTGCAGGCGCACCGGCTTCACCATGCGGTGCGGGAACGCGACGGCGCGGTATCGTTCGGCTTCCTCTACGCGCCGCCGGTGCAGCGCCTGCGCGCGCAACTGCGGGCGGGGCGAGGGGAGCCATGATCGTCCGCGGCCAGGCGGCGATCGGCATCGCCCTCGCACTGGCGGTGATCGGCGCCTGGGCAGTGCTGCACGTCTACGGCGTCTTCTTCCATCCGCTGAGCGCCGGCGGCCTGCTGGTCGCACCCTTGCTGGTCGCGGTCGCCTGCTGGCTCAACGTCGGCCTGTTCATCATCGCCCATGACGCCATGCACGGATCGCTGGCGCCCGGGCGGCCGGCCGTGAACCGCGCCTTCGGGCGGGTTTCGCTCGCGCTCTACGCCGGCTTCGTCTTCGACACGCTGCTGCCCAAGCATTTCGCGCACCATCGCGCTCCCGGGACCGAGCACGACCCGGATTTCAGCGCCCGGCATCCGCGTCGCTTCTGGCCATGGTATCTGCAGTTCCTGCGCGAATATTTCGGGATCGCGCAGCTGCTGGTGCTGAGCGCGCTCAGCGCGGCCTATCTGCTGATCGGCGCGCGTTATGCCAACCTGCTCCTGTTCTGGGCGCTGCCGGCGATCCTGTCCTCACTCCAGCTCTTCTACTTCGGCACCTATCGGCCGCACCGGCAGGAAGACCGGCCGTTCGCCGACGAGCACCGGGCGCGGAGCAACGGCATGGGCTGGCTGCCCTCGCTGCTCAGCTGCTTCCATTTCGGTTATCACCACGAGCACCACCTTGCGCCGCATGTGCCGTGGTGGCGCCTGCCGGCGGAACGCAAAGCCCGAGCGCCTGTTCGATGAGGTCGACGGCGCGCCTCACTCCGCCGGCCGCGCGCATTTGCTCGGCGACCGCCCGGGCGCGCTGACGAAAGGCGGGGTCGGCGCGCACCTCCGCGATGGCGTCCGCGATCCGCCGGGCCGACGCGCGGTGGCTCAGCACCCGGGCGACGCCGGCATGCTCGAGCCGGGCGGCGATCGCGCTCTGTTCGAACGCCAGCGGCATCAGCACCATCGGCAGGCCGGCGGCGAGCGGCTCGAGCACGGTATTGATGCCGCCATGGCACACGACGAGGTCGGACTGCTCGAGCACGCTTTCCTGCGGCACCCAATCGTAGACCAAAGGGTTGCCGGGCAAGGGCGCGGCGGAATCGAAATGTCCGAGCCCGCCATGGGTCAGCAGCAGGCGCAGGTCGAGCCGGGCGCAGGCCTGGGCGACCTTGCGGAATAGGTTGACGCGCGAGCCCTGAAGCGTCCCCAGCGAGCAGAACAGCAATGGCCGCTCGTCCCCGGGCGGAAGCGCGAACGGCTCGGGTGCGCCGCGGCGGAACGGCCCCGTATAGTGGAAGCTCGGCGGCAGCTCGCGCCGGGGGAAGTCAATCGCCGGCACCATCTGCGAGAGCTGCAGCAAGGGCGACAGGCAATCCTCGAGGCGGGAGCGCGGCGGTACCCCCAGCATCTCCGCGTTGCGGGCGATGGCGCGGCCGACCTTGCGCAGCAGCAGGTCGGTGACCCGCCAGCCGCCGCGGTTGCGGCTGAGGCCCCGCGCGCTCGGGTCATAGCCCCAGCCGACGTAGGGCGGGGGGATGCCCTCCTCGCGGTTGATCGGCAAAGTGTCGGCCACGCTGACGAAGGGAAGGCCGAGATGCTCGGCGACCAGCCCGCCGCCGGCCTCGAGCTGGTCGACGATGAGCGCGTCGGCGTCGATGCGGCGCAGCACGTCCGGCGCTTCGCGTGCGAACATGGTGGTGAAGCGCACCATGCCGTCCATCATGCCGCCGAGCCCGACGATTCCGCGGATCCGGGCCATCGGCAGGGTCCAGCGCGAGACCGGCGGCGCCTTGCGTCCGATCGGCTCGAACGCCGCGCCCTCGGCCTCGACCAGTGCTGCGGCGTCCGGGTGGTGGATGAAGGTCGCCTGGTGGCCGCGCGCGATCAGCTCTCGGGCAAGGTGGGAGAGCGGCTTGTAATGACCGCGCAGCGGCGGCCCGATCATCGCGAAATGGGCCATCAGTGCCGGCGGCCCAGCGCCACCGCCTCGGCGAAGCTCGGGACCAGCAGGCCCAGCTTCTCGGCCTTGCCCACGGTCACGCGCCGGTCCCATGCGGCGGCGCCGAGGCTGCCGACCCTGCGCCCGATCATGCCGTAGATGCGCAGCGCCGACAGCACCGCGAGGCGTGAGCGGAACGGCAGAAGGGGCACGCCGCGGCGCGCGCTCGCCTCGAAAGCCGCGATGCTGGCGACGAGGCGTTCGACGATTGCCAGCAGCGCCGGCTGCCGGTCCGGCGCGAACAGCGCCGCCGGGTCGACATCATGCTCGCGCAGCCAGTCGGAGGGGAGATAGCAGCGCCCCTCCGCGAGATCGTCGCGAATGTCGCGCACGATGTTCGAGAGCTGGAAGGCGATGCCGAGATGGGACGCGCACTCGAGCGTTTCAGCGTCGTCGGGATCGACGCCCATCACCACCGCCATCATGCAGCCGACCGCGCCGGCCACGTGATAGCAATAACGCTCGAGCTCCTCCATTGCCGCCGGCGACCAGCCGCGCTCGTCGAGCGCGAAGCCGTCGAGATGGTCATGGATGAATCGCCGCGGAATCGGGCATTCGCTCAGCAGCTGGCGAAGCGCGTCGAACGGGAGCTCGCCCGTCTGCTCGCCGCGGATCGCGGCCGCGGTCTTGTCGCGCAAGCGCTCGACGGTGCCGCGCTCGCCGCCTGAAAAGCCGAGCAGCTGCCCGTCGCACTGGTCGTCGCAATGGCGGCACCAGCAGTAGAGCAGCCACACCCGCTCGCGCGTGGTGCGGTCGAACAGGCGGCTCGCGGCCCGGAACGACTTGGAGCCCCTGTCAATCGTCTCCAGAGCGCCGGCCACCAGCTCGTCGCGGGTCATCCGGCCAAGTCCTCCATCATCAGGCCGGCGGTGGCCTTGGCGCTGCCGACCACGCCGGGGATGCCGGCGCCGGGATGCGTGCCGGCGCCGACGAAGTAGAGGTTGCGGATGACGCCATCGCGATTGTGCACCCGGAAGTAGGCGCTCTGGGTCAGCAAAGGCTCGAGGCTGAAGGCCGAGCCGAGGTGCGAGTTGAGTTCGCTTTCGAACTCGGCGGGCCCGAAGTGGAAGCTGCCGTCGAGCCGGCTCCAAAGACCGGGCAGCATGCGCTCCTCGAGCACCTCCAGCACGCGCTTTGCATAGGCAGGGCCCTCGACTGCCCAGTCGATCGGCGCGCGGCCGAGATGCGGCACCGGCGCCAGCGCATAGAAGGTCGACTTGCCCTCGGGCGCCATGCCGGGATCGGTGGCGGTGGGGTGATGCAGGTACAGCGCCGGGTCGTTGGCGAGGCGGCTGCCGCGGTAGATGTCCTTGAGCAAGCCCCCGTAGCGGGGGCCGAACAGGATGGCGTGGTGCGGGACGTCGGGCCAGACGCCGCGGGTCGAGAAATGGACCACGAATAGTGAGGGCGAGAAACGCTTGCGGCGCAGCCGGGCCGCCACGCGTCCGCCGCGCAAGTGCCCGACCATGTCATAGGTCCGAACCACGTCGGCGTTGGAGGCGACCGCGTCGAAGCGGCCGCTCCAGCCGCTCCTGGTGGTGACGGCGCTCGCACGATTTTCCTTTGTATCGATCCGTTCGACGGGGTCGCCGAGCCGCAACACGCCCCCGAGCCGCTCGAAGTGGCGGACCATGCCTGCGATCAGCCGGTTGGTGCCGCCGCGCGCAAACCACACGCCGCCGTCGCGCTCGAGCTTGTGAATGAGCGCATAGATGGCGCTGGTGGTCATCGGATTGCCGCCGACCAGCAAGGTGTGGAAGGACAGGGCCTGGCGCAGCTTCTCGTTGCGGACGAAGCCCGACACCATTGAATAGACCGACCGCCATGCCTGGTAGCGGGCGAGCTGCGGCGCCGCCTTCAGCATCGACTTGAAGTCGAGGAACGGGACCGCGCCGAGCTTCTCATAACCTTCGTGGAAGACGCCCGCGGAGTAGCGCAGGAAGCGGTGGTAACCTGCAACGTCGGCCGGATTCAGTGCGGCGATCTGCCGTTCCAGCACAATGTCATCATTGACGTAGTCGAAGTTCGAGCCGTCGGGCCAGTTCAGCCGGTAGAAGGGCGACACCGGCATCAGCTCGACGTCGGCCGCCATGCTGGCGCCGCTCAGCTCCCACAGCTCCGACAGGCAGGCGGGGTCGGTGATCACCGTCGGCCCGGCGTCGAAGATGTGCCCGTCCCTGTTCCAGTAATAAGCGCGCCCGCCGGGCTTGTCGCGCGCTTCGATGACGGTCGTCGCGATCCCGGCCGACTGCAGGCGGATGGCGAGCGCCAGCCCGCCGAAGCCCGAGCCGATGACCGCTGCCGACCGGCTCATGCCGCGGTCTCGCGCATTGCCGCCAGCGCCCGGCCGATCGGCACCGGCGGCCGGCCGCTGAGGATGCGCAGCTTGTCCATCGCGGTGAGCCGGGCGGCGTAGAAACGCGCAATCACCGGCTCCGGCAGCCGGTAGAAATGCTCGAGCACGCGGTAGCGGAGGGCAGGCTCGGCGGCGTGGAACAGCATGCGGTTGAGCAGCCGGAAGAAGCGCCGCTCCTGCCACAGCGCCTCGGCACGGCCGTGGAACAGGCGGTAGAGAGCGCCGGCGGAGAGGTCCGCCTGGCCGGCGAGGAGCGCCGCGTTCCTGACCGCATCGGGCAGCGAGTAGCCGGTCGTAGGGTGGAAGAAGCCGCCGCGCAGCCCGAGACGGACCACGTCGGGGCCTTGCACCGGCCAGAGCGCCTCGATCGCTCCGCCGAGGACCACCGGAAGAACCCCGGTTTCCTCAGCTTGCAGCTTGGGCGCACCGGCGCCGCGGGCCTCCGCGAAGCGATCGATGCCCCAGCCGAGGCCCTCGCCGTCAAGCATCGGCGAGGCCGAGTAATAAGTGTCCTCGATCAGCAGCTCGGTCGCGCTGAACGGCAAGGTATAGAGGAAGCGGTAGCCGTCGTTCTGCTCGATGGTCGCGTCCATCACCATCGGCATCGCGCAGCCGTGCGGCCGTTCGAAGCTGTATGTGCGGCCGACGAACTTCTGCCAGGCCAGGTCGAGCCCGGCCATCGGTTCGGCGCCGCGCGCATCGATCACTGCGGCCGCTTCCAGCCGCTCGCCGCCTTCGAGCAGCACATGGCTGGGGCCAAGCTCGACGACGCCGCGCCCGAGCCGATAGCAGTCCGGCGGCAGCGTCTCGCGCAGGGCCGCGTCCAACCCGGTCGAGCGGATGCTGTTGTAGCCGATCCCGAGCTTGCGACGCCGGGCCGGGAAGGCGATCCGGTGTTCCGGCCAGCGGCTCGGCGCGAGCGGCTCGACCAGCCAAAGGTGATCGGGATCGACGTCGCTGTCGAAGAAGGACCAGACGTGGTTCCCGCCGAAGCTGGTCTCCTGTTCGACCAGCAGGATCGGCAGGTCGGGCCGGCGGCGGGCCAGCGCCATGGCGACGAGCCCACCGGCAAGGCCGCCGCCGGCGATGATCAGCGGGAGGGAAGGCCCGGTCACCCGAACGCGATCGCGATGGAGGCCCGCGCAGCTGCGTGATAGGCGCCCGCGCGATGAGCACCGGCCTTGTCCTGACCGCCGCTTACCTGCTTGCAGGCGTCGCTTCCCCGGCAACGCTCGAGGTGGACGTCGAACGGGTGCGCAGCGCGCGGGGCCTGATCCATGCCTGCCTCAGCCGCGATCCGCTCCATTTCCCCGACTGCCGAAGCGATCCGGCGGCGCTCACGCTCAGCGTGCCGGCAAGCCAGGCGCGGCTGCGCTTCTCCGGTCTGGCGCCGGGGCGTTATGCGCTGACCCTGTTTCACGACGAGAACGGCAACCGGAAACTCGACACGTTGTTGGGGATCCCGCGCGAAGGCTTCGGATTCTCACGCAATCCCGCGGTGCGCTTCGGCGCACCCAGGTTCAACCAGGTCGCCATCGTGCTCGACGGCGGAATCAACCGCCAGACGCTTCGCATGCAATACCTTCTTTAGGCGCTGTAGCGGGGCGCTGCCGAGGTTCCTACCCTCTCAAATGGGGCCCTGTTGAGCCAAGGAACGATGTCAGTACCGCCCGCGCGGGCTCCGGAAGAGCCAGACCAGCCATTCGACGACCAGCGCCCCCCAGTCAGGGTCCTGCTGGCCTCGCCCCGCGGCTTCTGCGCCGGCGTGCACCGCGCCATCGACGCGGTGCGCGACGCCCTCGCGCTGCACGGCGCGCCGGTCTATGTGCGGCGGCCGATCGTCCACAACATGGAAGTGGTTCGCGGCCTCGAAGCCGAAGGCGCGGTGTTCGTCCATGAGCTCGACGAGGTCCCGCCGGGGAGCGTCGTGCTATTCTCGGCGCATGGCGTCGCCCCGGCCGTCGCCGAAGAGGCCCGCGCCCGCGGCCTCATCGCCTTCGACGCCGTCTGCCCTCTGGTCGCCAAGGTCCACCGCGAGGTGATCCGTCACCGCCGCGAGGGGCGGCAGATCGTCCTGATCGGCCACCGCGGCCACCCGGAGATCGAAGGCACGCTCGGCCATGTCGGCGACGGCTCGGCGGTCGTGGTCGACAGCGTCGCGGCGGTGGAAGCGTTGCCGCTCGACCCCCACGCGCCCACGGCCTTTGCCGTCCAGACCACCTTTTCGGTGGAGGATGCGGCAGCGATCGTGGAGGCGTTGCGGGCCCGCTGTTCCGATTTGGCCGCGCCGCCCACGAGCGACATCTGCTACGCGACCAGCAACCGCCAGGCGGCGGTCCGCGAGGTTGCGGCGCGATCGGACGCGGTGATCGTCGCCGGCGAGCGCTTCTCGTCCAATGCCAGCCGGCTTGCCGAAGTCGCGGCGGCGCTGGCGCCGTCGGTGCAGCTGGTGGCGGCGGCGCAGGATATCGACTGGCCGCAACTCGCCGGCGCCCGGGTGATCGGGATTACCGCGGCCGCTTCGACCCCGGAGCAGACGGTGGAAGCGATCCTGCAGTCGCTCGGCGCGCGTTACCGGGTCGACGCCGAAGAAGTCGTCGGTGCCCTCGAAACGACCGTGTTCAAACGCCTCGCGGTGGCGTGACGGCGGGCAAGCGTCTGCGGGAGGTGGTCGGGGAGACAGGATTCGAACCTGCGACCCTCTGCTCCCAAAGCAGATGCGCTACCAGGCTGCGCTACTCCCCGACGTAGCGGCCGTTAGCAGCGCCCGCGGCGCACGCAAAAGCTAATTGCGGTTGCCGTCGCGGTTGACGTTGACGTCGACATCCACGTCGCCGACCTCGTTCTGGACCCTGGCGCCGGTCTCGCTGACGTCATTGGCGATGTGGCCGCCGATTTCCTCGGCCTTCTCGCCGACGGCTGCCGCCGTGTTCTCGGCCGCTTCGGCGTCGAGCCTGACCTCGGTGGTGCCGTTC
>DATLFV010000064.1:0-4999 GCA_035540875.1 Sphingomicrobium sp.
TGCGGCACAAGTGACGCAATCGAAACGCTCAGAATGGAGAGCCACGATGCGTACACTGACGATCACTCTTGCCGCCGCCGCCTCGGCTCTCGCCTTTGCCGCGCCGGCATCCGCCCAGTACTGGCCGGCGCCGGCTCCCCAGGGCTACGGCTATCACGACAATTACGGCCAGGTTCGCCGGCTCGAGGTGCGGATCCACCGAATCCAGCGCCAGATCGAGCGGCTCGACCGCCGCAACATCCTGACCCAGCGCGAGGCGCGGCGCCTGTTCCAGGACTCGCGCGAGATCGAGCGCCGTCTGTTCATCGCCAGCCGCAACGGGCTGCACCCGCGCGAGCGCGACGAGATCGAGCGGCGGCTCGCCCGGCTCGAGCATCGCTTGTGGCGCGACGCCCGGGACGGCCGCCGCGGCGACAACGCCTACCACGGCGGCGGCTATTATGATCGCGATCGCGACGGCCGGGACGACCGGTGGGAGCGCGACCGCCGCCGCGGCCGCGACGACTAAGCCTCGAGCTCAAGTCAGGGCAAAGGCGCTCCGGGCCGACCCGGGGCGCCTTTTCCTTTGCCTGCCCGCTGGCTATAGCGCGCGGCGGCGGCGGGGCCGCCTCCAACACTCGCTGATCGAAGGGATCTGCCGCCGATGGCCATAACGCCGCTCATGCCCGTTTACCCGCGCTCGCCGGTCCGGCCGGTGCGCGGCGAGGGGGCCTATCTGTACGGCGAGAACGGCGAGAAATATCTCGATTTCGCCAGCGGCATCGCGGTCAACCTGCTCGGCCACGGCCACCCGCATTTGACCAAGGCGATCGCCGAGCAGGCGGCGAGGCTGATGCACGTGTCCAATCTCTACGGCTCACCCCAGGGCGAGGCCTTCGCGCAGCGGCTGGTCGACCTCACCTTCGCCGACACCGTCTTCTTCACCAATTCGGGCGCCGAGGCGGTGGAATGCGCGATCAAGACCGCGCGCCGCTACCATTTCGCCAAGGACAGGCCCGAGAAACACAAGCTGATCACCTTTTCGAACGCCTTCCACGGCCGGACGATGGCGACGATCAGCGCCACCGACCAGGCCAAGCTGCGCGACGGCTTCGCGCCGCTTCTGACCGGCTTCACCGTCGTCGAGTTCAACGACCTCGAGGCCGCGCTCGCAGCGATCGACGAGAATACGGCCGGCTTCCTGCTCGAGCCGGTGCAGGGCGAGGGCGGCATTCGTCCCGCCAGCCAGGAGTTCATGGCCGGGCTTCGCGCCGCGTGCGACGAGAAAGACCTGATGCTGGTGCTGGACGAGGTGCAGTGCGGGGTCGGGCGCACCGGCACGCTCTATGCCTATGAGCAATATGGCATCACTCCGGACATATTGGCGTCGGCCAAGGGGATCGGCGGCGGCTTTCCGCTCGGCGCCTGCCTCGCCACCGAGAAAGCGGCGGCGGGGATGGTGGTCGGCACCCATGGCTCGACCTATGGCGGCAACCCGCTGGCGATGGCCGCCGGCCAGGCGGTGCTCGACGTCGTCGCCAACGAGGCGTTCCTCGCCCAGGTCCGAACCAGCGGCGGGCGGCTGCGCTCCGCGCTCGAGCAGATGATCCCCAATCACGACCATCTGTTCGAGGGAGTGCGCGGCATGGGGCTGATGCTGGGCATCAGGATGAAGGCCGACAGCCGCGCCTTCGTGACCTACTTGCGCACGCGGGGCATCCTCACCGTCGCCGCCGGCGACAATGTCGTGCGGGTGCTGCCGCCGCTCAACATCGAGGAAAGCCACATCCGCGAGTTCGTCGACGGCCTGTCCGCCGCCGCCGCCGATTACGAGGTGCCGGCCGAGGCCGCCTAGCGGGCCCTGTAGGCCCCGAGCCCCTCGCCGAGGTGCGGGTTGTTGGCTTCGCGCACCCGCGCCGCCTGCTCGTCATACAGGAACGGCAGGAAGGCGTAGCGCCGGCCGCGGGTCACCGGCGTCGCTTCGTGCAGCAGCGAGCAGGAGAAGACGACGGCCCCGCCGGTGGGGGCACGATAGGTGCGGCTGCCGAACTCCGGGAAGCGCAGGTCGCCGCCGTCATAGTCGCCGGCATTAAGGTTGATCGTCACCGCGAACCGGCGGTGGGCCGTGCCCCTGGTGGTATTGTCCCGGTGGGGCCGGAAGTGGCCGGCCCCCGCTTCGTAGCAGCCGACGATATAGCGTTCGAGCCGGGTGGCGCGGAACTGGAAGGCGCGCTCGATCGGGATGGAGAGGCCGCGCCGGACATGGTCGAGCAGCCGCTGGCGCAGCGCCTGTTCCTCGATCGCCCAATCGCGCCGCTGCTTGTGCAGGGGGTCGGTCAGAAGCACGGTTTTGCCGCCGACCTCGCGCATGAAGCCCGACTCGCGGCCGCCCTCGCGCTCGTAGCCCGCGATCAGCTCGTCACACAGCGCCTGCGGGAACAGGTTGGGCACCAGCAGCACCGGAGCCCAGCCCTCGCCCCGATCGGCTGCCAGCGACCGGCGCAGCTGCCCGATCGCGGCCTCGCCCGAAGCCAGGTCGAAGCTGTCGATCACCCGCAGCGCCGGATCGAGCAGCAGCCACGTCGGCCGATAGCCGCCTTCATCGCAGGCGCCGTAGAGGCGGCTCAACTGGCGCTGGTAATCGAGGAAATAGCGAATGCCGGGGAGCTGCTGGGCAATCCGGCCTTGCGCCGCATCCTGCGGGTCCGCGCTGATCCCGAAAAAGCACGCCTGCTCGTCGTCGAACAGGCTGCGGTTGAGTTGCACCAGCTCCAGCGCCCCGCCCACCTCTGCCGTGGCGGCGCTGTCGAAGAACAACAGCAGCACGTGCCGGCCGGCAACCGTGTCGAACGCATAGGCATCGGAGCCCGACAAGGCCGGCGCCCGGAACCAGGGCGCGCAGTCGCCGGGCTGGAGCGGCAGCTGCGGCAGGCGGGGACTGGCCGGTGCAGTCATGGCCCAGAGCTAACATTGATTGCCGCGCTTGCGCCACCACATGGTGCACCAATGAAATCCGAATCCCGTCCCCTCGCCAGCGACAGCATCGATGTGGCGCTCGGCGTCACCATTCCGTCACGCAACGCCCGCGGCCGGGTCGCCCGGCTCGGGCCGGTGATCGACCAGGTGCTCGCCAACCACGGCTATCCGCCGGTGGTCGAGCGGCTGCTCGCCGAGGCGCTGACGCTCACCGCGCTGCTCGGGGCCCTGCTCAAGGACCCGGGCGGGCAGATGACGTTGCAGGCGCAGACCGAGAACGGCGCCGTCGATCTTCTGGTCTGCGACTATCTCGGCGGCGACTTGCGCGGCTACATCCGCCACGACCCGGAGCGGCTCGCCGAAGCCGGGCCGAACCCGTCCCTGTTCGCCTTGTTCGGCAAGGGCTATCTCGCCATCACCTTCGACCAGCCGCTGACCAACGAGCGCTACCAGGGCATCGTCCCGCTCGAGGGCAACAGCCTGGGCGATGCTGCGCAGAGCTTCTTCAGCCAGTCCGAGCAGATCCCGAGCATCGTCCGCCTGGCCGCGTCCAAGAAGGACGGCCGCTGGAGCGCCGGCGGCCTTCTGTTCCAGCATCTGCCGGAGGGCGAGGAAGGCCGCGAGCGGCTGCACACCCGCCTCGACCATCCCGACTGGCCGCACGTGGCGATCCTCGCCGGATCGGTGCGCGAGTCGGAGCTTACCGACGCCGAGCTGCCGCTCGCCGACCTGGTGTGGCGCCTGTTCCACGAGGAGGAAGAGGTTCGCACGCTGACCCCGCTCGGCCTCACCCGCGGCTGCCGCTGCGACGCCGAATACGTGCGTTCCGTCATCGCGCGCTTCCCGGCTGAGGAGCGCGAAGCGATGGTCGGCGACGACGGGCTGATCCGCGTCGACTGTGCATTCTGCTCGGTCAGTTTCCCCATGACGCTGGCAGAATTGTCCTAAACTGGACATTCTCCGCTTCCGGCCGCCGTCATTGGTGGTAATCTCCTTGCCATGCGGAGGGTGATGAAGCTGGGCGTAGTCGCCGCTGCGGGCGCCGCTTTGCTGCTGCTTGCGGCGGCGGCGCAGCCCAGGGCGCTGGCCGGAGTGCAGCCGGGCCTGTGGGAGCTGGCCGGCGCACCGGGCGCTGCGCAGCCGGTGCGCCGCTGCATTGCCGACGTGGCGGCGCTCGCCCAGCACGAACATGACCGCAGGACGTGCACGCGGGTGGTGATCAGCGAGGATGGCGACAGCACGGTGATCCATTACACCTGCGCCGGCGGCGGCTTCGGGCGCGCGACGATGACGGTGCTGACGCCCCGCTCGCTGCGCATCGAAGTCCAGGGCATCTCCTCCGACCTGCCGTTCAATTACATTCTCCAGGCGCGCCGGGTGGGAAATTGCCAAGGCCATTAAGCCGAGGTTTAGCCATCCGCGCCTAAAGATGGACCTGTGCCGGATTTGGCACGCTTTCCTCCCATCGGGCGCAAGCCCGATACCTGGGCCGCCAGCTCTCCGTGAGCCGGCGGCCCTTCTTTTGTCCAGGCGGCGGCACTACAGGCTCCGGCAATGGCAAATGGCGGCAACAAAGCGGTGGTCCTGCTGTCGGGCGGGCTCGACTCGATGGTCTGCGCAGCGCTGGCGCGCGAGGCCGGATTTGCCGTGCTGGCGCTGACCATCGACTATGGCCAGCGGCACCGGGTTGAGATCGCGGCGGCGCGCAGGATCGCAGCGGATCTGGCCGAGCGCCACATCGTGCTGCCGCTCGACCTCACGGCGTTCGGCGGGTCAGCCCTGACCGGCGACATCGCAGTGCCCAAGGAAGGCGTCGGCAACAGCATCCCGGTCACCTACGTGCCCGCCCGCAACACGATCTTCCTCGGCCTGGCGCTGGCCTGGGCGGAAGCGGCGGGCGCGCGCGACCTGTTCATCGGCGTCAACGCGCTCGATTATTCGGGCTATCCCGACTGCCGGGCGGAGTTCATCGCCAAGTTCGGCGAGCTGGCAAAGCTCGCGACCCGCGCCGCCGACGAGGGCGGCGGCTTCACCATCCACACCC
>DATLFV010000065.1:0-21441 GCA_035540875.1 Sphingomicrobium sp.
CATGCTCCCGGAATGGTCCGGGAGCCTCTGTCGAGGAGTTTTGATCATGCGCACTGGCGTGATCGCGAAGAAAGTCGGCATGACCCGCCTGTTCCAGGCGGACGGACGGCACGTGCCGGTCACCGTCCTGCAGCTCGAGGAGCTGCAGGTCGTCGGCCGCCGCGAGGCCGACCGTGACGGCTATACCGCAGTTCAGCTCGGCGCCGGCCGGGCCAAGGCCAAGAACGTCGCCAAGCCGCAGCGGGCCGCGTTCGGCAAGGCCGAGGTCGAGCCCAAGGCGAAGGTTGCCGAGTTCCGCGTCGCCGACGATGCCCTGCTGGATGTCGGCGCCACCATCAGCGCCGACCATTTCGTGGCCGGCCAGATGGTCGACGTCGCGGGTGTCACCCAGGGCAAGGGCTTCGCGGGCGCCATGAAGCGCTGGGGCTTCGGCGGCCTGCGCGCCACGCACGGCGTGTCGGTGGCGCACCGCTCGCACGGCTCGACCGGTCAACGCCAGGACCCCGGCAAGGTCTTCAAGAACAAGAAGATGGCCGGCCACATGGGCGCCCGCAACCGCACCCAGCAGAACCTCGAGGTCGTCCGCACCGACCCGGTTCGCGGCCTGATCTTCGTCAAGGGCTCGGTCCCTGGGCACAAGGGCAGCTGGCTGACGGTCCAGGACGCGATCAAGCTGCCCCGCAACGAGAACGTGCCATATCCGGCCGGCATCCTCGCCAAGGACCAGCCGATCGAGGAGATCGAGGTTCCGACCCCGGGGCTGGTCGACGAGGCTGCCGTTCACGAAATCCCGGCGCTTCCGGGCGACGAGGAAGTCGCGGCGATCGCGGCCGAGCAGGACGCCGGCGCATCGGCCGACACCAATGAGACCACGGACGCTCCCGCCGGCGAGCAGACGCCAAGCGACTCCGGCGAGAGCAAGGAAGGCTAAGCGATGAAGGTCGAAGTGAAGACCCTCGACGCACAAGGGGGCGGCGACATCGAGCTCAACGACGAGATTTTCGCCGTCGAGCCGCGCGCCGACATCCTGCACCGCGTCGTTACCTGGCAGCTGGTCAACCGCCGCGCCCCGGCGCGCGCCACGCGCGAACGGTCGGACGTTGCCCGCACCGGCAAGAAGTTCGGCCGGCAGAAGGGCGGCGGCACGGCTCGCCACGGCGACCGCCGCGCCCCGATCTTCGTCGGCGGCGGCAAGGCGCACGGCGCCCGCGCCCGCATCTTCAGCGCTTCGCTGAACAAGAAGGTGCGCCAGCTCGGATTGCGGATGGCCCTCTCGGCCAAGGCCCGCGACGGCCAGTTGATCGTGCTCGACAACCTCGATCTCCAGGAAGGCAAGACCAAGGAGCTGCGCAGCCGCCTCGGCCAGCTCGGCTTCGGCAAGACCGCGCTGGTGATCGACGGCGACGCGCTCAACGTGAGCTTCGCCCGGGCCTCGTCGAACCTCGAGAGCATCAACCTGCTCCCGGCGGTCGGCGCCAACGTCTACGACATCATGCGCCACGAGACCCTGGTCCTGACCCGCGCTGCGGTCGAAAAGCTGGAGGCGCGGTTCGCCCTCCCGGGAGGGGCCAACTAATGGCTAAGAAGCAGGCAGCAGCAGCGGCGGTCGACAACCGCCACTACGACGTGGTGCTCGCGCCCCACATCACCGAGAAGTCGACGATGCTGTCGGAGGCCAACGCGGTGGTGTTCAAGGTCGCGTCCGGCGCGTCCAAGCCCGAGATCAAGGCCGCGGTCGAAGCTTTGTTCGGCGTCAAGGTGGTCGGCGTCAACACCATGGTCACCAAGGGCAAGAGCAAGCGCTGGAAGGGCAAGCCCTATCAGCGCTCGGACGAGAAGAAGGCGATCGTCACCTTGGCCGAAGGCCAGTCGATCGACATCACGAGCGGGATCTAAGCCATGGCTCTGAAGCAATATAAGCCGACTTCGCCGGCGCGCCGCGGCCTCATCCTCGTCGACAAGTCGGCGCTGTGGAAGGGCAAGCCGGTCAAGGCGCTGACCGAAGGCAAGCGCAAGACCGGCGGCCGCAACAACAAGGGCCATGTGACCAGCCGCGGGATCGCCGGCGGCCACAAGCAGAAGTACCGGATCATCGACTTCAAGCGCCGCACCTGGGACGTGCCCGCGACCGTCGAGCGGCTCGAGTACGACCCCAACCGCTCGGCCTTCATCGCGCTCGTCACCTACCAGGGCGGCGAGCAGGCCTACATCCTGGCGCCGCAGCGCCTTGCCCCGGGCGACAGCGTCGTCGCCGGCCGCAAGGTCGACGTGAAGCCGGGCAATGCGATGGAAGTCGGCCAGATGCCGGTCGGCACCATCGTCCACAATGTCGAGCTCAAGCCCGGCAAGGGCGGGCAGATCGCGCGCGCCGCCGGCACCTATGTGCAGGTGGTCGGCCGCGACAAGGGCATGGTCATCCTGCGCCTCAACTCGGGCGAGCAGCGCTACGTGCGCTCCGACTGCATGGCGACGGTGGGCGCGGTGTCGAACCCCGACAACGCCAACCAGACCTTCGCCAAGGCCGGCCGCACCCGCTGGATGGGCAAGCGCCCGCTGACCCGCGGCGTCGCCAAGAACCCGGTCGACCACCCGCACGGCGGTGGCGAAGGCCGGACCTCGGGCGGCCGTCACCCGGTCACCCCGTGGGGTAAGCCGACCAAGGGTGCCCGCACCCGTCACAACAAGGCGACCGACAAGTTCATCATTCGGTCGCGTCACGCGAAGAAGAAGGGTTAAGCCATGGCCCGTTCCATCTGGAAAGGTCCGTTCGTCGAGCTGTCGCTCCTGAAGAAGGCGGAAGCCGCTCAGGAAGCGAGCAAGCGTGCGCCGATCAAGACCTGGTCGCGCCGCTCGACCATCCTGCCGCAGTTCGTCGGCCTGACCTTCAACGTCTACAACGGCCGCAAGTTCGTGCCGGTGAGCGTCAACGAGGACATGGTCGGAATGAAGCTTGGCGAGTTCGCGCCGACCCGCTTCTTCCCGGGCCACGCCGCGGACAAGAAGGGCAAGCGCTGATGAGCAAGCCGGCATCACCCCGCAAGGTGGGCGACAAGGAAGCGCTGGCGGTCGGAACCACCATTCGTGGGTCCGCGCGCAAGCTGAACCTCGTCGCGACCATGATCCGCGGCCGCAAGGTCGAGGAAGCGATGAGCATCCTCAAATTCTCGCCCAAGGCGATGGCCGAGGACGTCAGCAAGGTGCTGGCGTCGGCCGTCGCCAATGCCGAGAACAACCACAACCTCGATGTCGATGCGCTGATCGTCGCCGAGGCGAGCGTCGGCAAGTCGATCTCGATGAAGCGGTTCATGACCCGCGCCCGCGGGCGCTCGTCGCGGATCGTCAAGCCGTTCAGCCGTCTCCGCGTCGTCGTCCGCGAGCAGGAAGAAGCCTAATGGGTCAGAAGTCGTCTCCTGTCGGCCTTCGGCTGCAGATCAACCGCACCTGGGACAGCCGCTGGTTCGCGGAAGGCCAGGACTACGGCCGCCTGCTGCTCGAGGACCTCAAGATCCGCCGCTTCATCATCGACACGCTGCCCCAGGCGGCGATCTCGAAGGTGGTGATCGAGCGCCCGGCCAAATTGTGCCGGATCTCCGTCTATGCCGCGCGCCCCGGCGTGATCATCGGCAAGAAGGGCTCGGACATCGAGAAGCTGAAGAAGCAGCTGTCGCAGATGACCAGCTCCGAGGTCAGCCTCAACATCGTCGAGATCCGCAAGCCCGAGGTCGACGCCAAGCTCGTCGCCCAGGGCGTCGCCGACCAGCTCGAGCGGCGCATCGCCTTCCGCCGTGCGATGAAGCGCGCCGTGCAGTCGGCGCTGCGCCTCGGCGCCGAGGGCATCCGCATCACCTGCGCGGGCCGTCTCGGCGGCGCCGAGATCGCGCGCACCGAATGGTACCGCGAGGGTCGGGTGCCGCTCCACACGCTGCGCGGCAATGTCGATTATGCCGAGGCGCAGGCGCACACGGCCTACGGCGTGTGCGGCGTCAAGGTGTGGGTCTTCAAGGGCGAGATCCTCGGCCATGACCCGCTCGCCCAGGACCGGCTGATGATGGAGGCTCAGACCTCCGGAGTCCGTCCGGCCCGCGAAGACCGCGGCCGCTAAGGCTCAAAGGACAAAGAGATGCTGCAACCCAAGCGCACCAAGTTCCGCAAGGCCTTCAAGGGCCGGATCCATGGCAATGCCAAGGGCGGGACCGAGCTCAACTTCGGCTCGTTCGGCCTCAAGGCGATGGAGCCGGAGCGGATCACCGCGCGCCAGATCGAGGCGGCGCGCCGCGCGATCACCCGCCACATCCGCCGCCAGGGCCGGTTGTGGATCCGCATTTTCCCGGACGTCCCGGTGAGCTCGAAGCCCGCCGAGGTCCGCATGGGATCGGGCAAGGGCAGCCCCGAGTTCTGGGTCGCCCGGGTCAAGCCCGGCCGCATCCTGTTCGAACTCGACGGGGTTCCCGGCCCACTCGCCAAGACGGCGTTCGAGCGCGCTGCGGAAAAGCTGCCGATCAAGACCAAGGTCGTCGCCCGCCTGGGCGAGACGCTGGTGGAGGAAGCCTAAGATGGCCGTGAAGGACGATCTCAAGGTCAAGACCGACGACCAGCTGCAGCAGCAGCTGGGCGAGCTGAAGCGCGAGCAGTTCAACCTGCGCTTCCAGGCGGCGACCAACCAGCTCGAGAAGCCGAGCCGAGTGCGTGAGGTGCGCCGCACCATCGCGCGCATCAAGACGCTTCAGAATCAACGCGCCGCAACGGCCGCCAAGCCGACGGCGTAAGGAGTAGCAGACGATGCCCAAGCGCGTCCTCACCGGCACCGTGGTGTCCGACAAGGGTGACAAGACCGTGGTGGTCCGCGTCGAGCGGCGGGTGAAGCACCCGCTGTACGGCAAGATCATCAAGCTTTCGAAGAAGTATCACGCCCATGACGAAGGCAATGCCTATCGCGCGGGCGAGCAGGTGCGCATCGAGGAATGCGCGCCGGTTTCGAAGCTGAAGACCTGGACGGTGATCGACCGGATCGGCGCGGCCAAGGCCGCCGTCGTCGAGATCGAGGACGTCCAGACCGACCCGGCCAAGGCCGCGAAGGGCGCCAAGGGCTCGGCCAAGAAGGCCAAGGCCGAAGACGTCGCCGCGGCGGACGCCTGAGCAGATTAGATAGAGGATAGGGTCGAACCATGATCCAGATGCAGTCCAACCTGGACGTTGCGGACAACAGCGGCGCCAAGCGCGTCCAGTGCATCAAGGTGCTGGGCGGCTCGAAGCGCCGGGTCGCGGGCGTCGGCGACATCATCGTCGTTTCCGTCAAGGAAGCGGCGCCGCGTGGCCGCGTGAAGAAGGGCGACGTTCACCGCGCGGTGATCGTCCGCACCGCCAAGGACATCCGCCGTCCCGACGGCTCGGTGATCCGCTTCGACAGCAATGCCGCGGTGCTGGTCAACAAGAACGAGGAGCCGATCGGCACCCGTATCTTTGGCCCGGTCGTGCGCGAGCTGCGCGCCCGCAAGCACATGAAGATCATCAGCCTTGCGCCGGAGGTGCTGTAACCATGGCTGCCGCCAAGATCCGCAAGGGCGACAAGGTCGTCATCCTGTCCGGCAAGGACAAGGGCAAGACGGGTGAAGTCATCCGCTCGATGCCCAAGGAGTCGAAGGTGGTCGTGTCCGGCGTCAACGTCGCGGCGCGTCACCGCAAGCCGACCCAGCAGAGCCCGCAGGGCGGGATCGAGCGCAAGGAAGCGCCGCTGCACGTCTCGAAGGTCGCGATCGCGACCGGCGACGGAAAGCCGAGCCGCGTCCGCTTCGAGACGCGCGACGGCAAGAAGGTGCGCGTCGCCGCCAAGACCGGGGAGTTGATCAATGGCTGACGCCAAGACCGGCAGCTACACGCCGCGCCTGAAGAAGGATTATGAGGACCGCATCGTCAAGGCGATGACGGACCGGTTCGGCTACAAGAACCGGCTCGAGGTCCCGCGCCTCGACAAGATCGTGATCAACATGGGCGTCGGCGAGGGCACCCAGGACAAGAAGCGCGTCGAGGCGGCTGCCGCCGAGATGCAGGCGATTTCGGGCCAGAAGCCGGTGATCGCCAAGGCCAAGAAGTCGATCGCCCAGTTCAAGCTGCGCGAGGGCATGCCGATCGGCTGCAAGGTCACCCTGCGCCGCGACCGCATGTACGAGTTCCTCGACCGGCTGGTGACGATCGCCTTGCCGCGCGTCCGCGACTTTAGGGGGCTCAACCCCAAGTCGTTCGACGGCCGCGGGAATTACGCGATGGGCCTCAAGGAACAGATCATCTTCCCCGAGATCAACTACGACCAGATCGACAAGGTCCGGGGCATGGACATCATCATCACCACGACTGCGAAGACGGATGAGGAGGCGCGCGAGCTGCTGCGCCTGTTCAACTTCCCGTTCCCCGCGGACACCGAGGCGAAGCAGGCCGCCTGAGGCGGTCTGCGAGAGGAGAAGAACTTAAGTCATGGCGAAACTGAGTTCGATCAACAAGAACGAGCGTCGCAAGAAGCTCGTCGAGCAGAACAAGGCGAAGTACGCGAAGCTGCGGGCGATCGCGGACGATGAGACGCGCGACGAGACCGAGCGGCTGATCGCGCGGCTGAAGATGGCCGAGCTGCCGCGCAACGGCAATCCGACGCGCATCCGCAACCGCTGCGAGCTGACCGGCCGCAGCCGGGCCTATTATCGCAAGTTCCGCCTGTCGCGGATCATGCTTCGGGAGCTGGCCAACAAGGGCCTGATCCCGGGCGTCACGAAATCGAGCTGGTAAGGCATAGCATATGGCGATGACCGATCCTTTGGGTGACATGCTCACCCGCATCCGCAACGGCCAGCAGGCGAAGAAGGATTCCGTCCTGACGCCGGCGTCGAAGCTGCGCGCCAACGTGCTCGATGTGCTTCAGCGCGAGGGCTATATCCGCGGCTATTCGGAAGAAGAGCTCGCCGGCCAGAAGGGCCTGCGCATCGAGCTCAAATATTTCGAGGGCCAGCCGGCGATCCAGCACCTGGCGCGCGTGTCGAAGCCCGGCCGCCGTGTTTATTCGGGCTCGCGCGAACTGCCGCGCACCCGCAACGGCCTTGGCATGACCATCGTCTCGACGCCGCGCGGCGTGCTTTCGGATGCCGAAGCGCGCGAGGCGAATGTCGGCGGCGAAGTGCTGGCGGAGGTGTTCTGATGAGCCGCATCGGCAAACGGCCGGTTGCGCTGCCTGCGGGCGTGAGCGCGACCACGGAAGGCCAGATCCTTTCGGTCAAGGGCCCCAAGGGCACGCTGCAGCTGCAGATGCGCGACGAGATCAGCTACCAGATCTCCGAGGACGGCATCAGCGTCCAGCCCGCCAACCCGACCAAGGCGGCGCGGGCGTTCTGGGGCATGCAGCGCACCCTCGTGCAGAACCTGGTGACCGGCGTCACCGAGGGCTTCACCAAGGTGCTCGAGATCACCGGCGTCGGCTATCGCGCCGCGGCGCAGGGCAAGAATCTGCGCCTGCAGCTCGGCTACAGCCACGACGTCAATTATCCGGTGCCCGACGGCGTCGACATCAAGACGCCCGACCCCAACACGGTCGAGATCAGCGGCATCGACAGGCAGAAGGTCGGCCAGGTCGCGGCCGAGATCCGCCGCTGGCGCAAGCCCGAGCCGTACAAGGGCAAGGGCATCAAGTATCGCGGCGAGTTCATCTTCCGCAAAGAAGGCAAGAAGAAGTAAGCCATGGCTACACTGTCTCTCTTCGAGCGCCGCCGCCGGCGCGTCCGGACCGCGCTTCGTGCCCGGGCTTCGGGCAAGCCGCGCCTGTCGGTTCACCGCTCCGGCCGCCACATTTACGCGCAGGTCATTGACGATGCCGCCGGCAGGACCCTGGCGTCGGCTTCGACCCTCGACAAGGACCTGAAGGGCAAGACCGGCGCGACGCGCGACGGCGCTGCCGAGGTCGGCAGGACCTTGGCCGAGCGCGCCAAGGCGGCCGGCGTGTCCAGCGTCGTTTTCGACCGCGGCGGCTTCCTGTTCCACGGCCGGGTGAAAGCCCTCGCCGATGCGGCCCGCGAAGGCGGATTGGAGTTCTAAGTGATGGCTGACGAGAACCAGACCAACGAGGTCAACACCAACCCGCAGGAAGCGGGCGCAGCAGCCGAGAACGTCCCGGCGCAGGCCGAGACCCGCGGACCGCGCGGACCGCGCGGCGGGCGCGGACGCGGCGGCGGCGACAATCGCGGCCGCGGCGGCGGCAGGCGCGACGACCGCCGCGGCGGGCGTGGCGGCGACGATGACGGCGGCGAGGAGCTGATCGAAAAGCTCGTCCACATCAACCGCGTGTCCAAGACCGTGAAGGGCGGCAAGCGCTTCGGCTTCGCGGCCCTGGTCGTGGTCGGCGACGGCAAGGGCCGCGCCGGCTTCGGCCACGGCAAGGCGCGCGAGGTGCCGGAGGCGATCTCCAAGGCGACCGCGGCGGCCAAGAAGGCGATGATCCGGGTGCCGCTGCGCGACGGCCGGACCCTGCACCACGACGGCCGCGGCCACTTCGGCGCCGGCAAGGTGGCGCTGCGCTCGGCGCCTGCGGGCACCGGCATCATCGCCGGCGGCCCGATGCGCGCCATCTTCGAGAGTCTCGGCGTTGCCGACGTCGTCACCAAGTCGATCGGCACCTCGAACCCCTACAACATGATCCGGGCGACCTTCGAGGCGCTCAAGGAACAGACCAGCCCGCGCTCGGTTGCGCAGCGCCGCGGCAAGAAGGTCGCCGACCTGCTCGGCCGTGGCGGAGTCAATGCCGCCGAGGCCGAGGCCCAGGCCGAAGCGATCACGGAGTAGGCGAGAATGGCCCAGGAAAACCGCAAGACTCTCAAGATCACGCAGACCGGCTCGCCGATCCGCCGCGACAAGACCCAGCGCGCCACGCTGGTGGGCCTCGGGCTCAACAAGATGAACCGCACCGTCGAGGTGGAGGGGACCCCCGAGGTTCTCGGCCAGCTCCGCAAGGTGCAGCATCTCGTCCGGGTCGAAGAGGCCGCCTGACCATCCGCCCCTGACGGGGCCGCGCGACAGAAGCGAAAGCGAGTGCAAAGACCATGAAGATCAACGAACTCAGGGACAATCCCGGTGCCCGCAAGAGCCGGATGCGCGTCGGACGCGGCATCGGCTCGGGCAAGGGCAAGACGGCTGGCCGCGGCCAGAAGGGCCAGACCAGCCGCTCCGGCGTCTCCATCTTTGGCTTCGAGGGCGGCCAGATGCCGCTCCACATGCGGCTGCCGAAGCGCGGCTTCAACAACATCTTCGCCAAGGACTTCGCCGAGGTGAATCTGGGCGCGGTCCAGAAGCTGATCGACGCCGGCAAGCTCGACGCCAGCGGGGTGCTCGACCATGACGCGCTAAAGGCCGCGGGCCTGGCGCGCGGCGGCAAGGACGGCGTCCGGCTGCTCGGCAAGGGCGAGCTGACCAGCAAGGCGGCCTTCCGCGTCGCCGGGGCGTCCAAGGGCGCGCGCGAGGCGGTCGAAAAGGCCGGCGGGTCGATCGAGATCATCGAGCGCAGGGACCCGGCCGAGCTCGCCGCCGCCAAGAAGGGCAAGGCCCGCGAAGCGCGGATTGCCGACAAGGCTGCCAAGAGCACCAAGGCCTGACAATTGGCGCGGCGTGATTATATTGAGCCAACCACCCGTTCGTCCTGAGTAGGGACTGAGCGAAGTCGAAGGCCCGTATCGGAGGATATCCTTCGATACCCGGTTCGACGGGCTCACCGGCTACTCAGGACGAACGGTTCTCGTTTCAAGGACCGTCCATGGCATCCGCAGCCGAACAACTGGCTTCCAACATCAGTCTCGCCAGCTTCTCCAAGGCGACCGAGCTCAAGAAGCGGCTGTGGTTCACATTGGGCGCGCTGGTGCTGTTCCGGCTGCTGTCGTTCGTGCCGATGCCGGGCATCGATCCGCGCGCCATGGCGTCGCTGTTCAATACCCAGCGCGGCGGCGTCCTCGACTTCTTCAACACCTTCTCG
This sequence comes from Sphingomicrobium sp., assembly GCA_035540875.1. Lineage (GTDB taxonomy): Bacteria > Pseudomonadota > Alphaproteobacteria > Sphingomonadales > Sphingomonadaceae > Sphingomicrobium. Next base: position 9,995 of record DATLFV010000065.1, read on the forward strand.
GGCGGCAGCCTGGAGCGGATGAGCATCATCGCGCTCGGCGTCATGCCCTATATCACCGCGTCGATCGTGGTTCAGCTGATGGGCTCGATGTACGAGCCGTGGAAGCAGCTGAAGAAGGAAGGCGAGACCGGGCGCAAGAAGCTCAACCAGTACACGCGCTATTTGACGGTGCTGCTGACGACCATCCAGGGCTACTGGATCGCGGTCGGGCTCGAGAGCCTCGGCGCCTCGCAGGGTATCGCCGCGGTGGTCGAACCGGGCATGCTGTTCCGCATCGCCGCGACCATCAGCCTGGTCGGCGGCACCTTGTTCCTAATGTGGATCGGCGAGCAGATCACCAGCCGCGGCATCGGCAACGGCGTGTCGCTGATCATCATGGCCGGCATTGTCGCGACCCTGCCGCGGGCGCTCGCCCAATTGTTCGAGGGCGGCCGCACCGGGACCATGGACCCGCTGATGATCGCCACCATCGTCCTGCTGGCGATCGGCCTGGTGCTGTTCATCTGCTTCGTCGAGCGCGCCCAGCGGCGGGTGCTGATCCAATATCCCAAGCGCCAGACGGCGCGGGGCATGATGCAGCAGGAGCGCAGCCACCTGCCGCTCAAGGTCAATATCGCCGGCGTCATCCCGCCGATCTTCGCCTCGTCGCTGCTGCTGATGCCGCTGACCGTCATCCAGATGTCGGGCGCGGGCAATGACCCGGGTTCGGGCGACTGGCTGATCACCATCAGCACCTATCTGCAGCACGGCTCGCCGCTCTACCTATTGCTGTACGGCGCGGGCATCGCCTTCTTCTGCTTCTTCTACGCGGCGGTGCAGTTCAACAGCGAGGAGACCGCGGAGAACCTCAAGCGCCACGGCGGCTTCATCCCCGGCATCCGCCCGGGCAAGGCGACCGAGACCTATTTCGACTATCTGGTCAGCCGCATCACCACCACCGGCGCCGCCTATCTGGTGCTGATCTGCCTGATCCCGGAAATCCTGTTCAGCCAGGCCGGCGTGCCCTTCTACCTTGGCGGCACCAGCCTGCTGATCGTCGTCAACGTGACCATGGACACGGTCGCGCAGGTCCAGAGCCATCTCATCGCTCATCAGTACGGCGACCTCATCAAGAAGGCGAAGCTCAAGACCGGACGGCGGCGCTAGCAGCGCGCGCAACAGGGGAGTTGGCGGTGAACATCATCCTGTTGGGACCGCCGGGCGCCGGCAAGGGAACCCAGGCGAAGCGGCTTCAGACGAGCCGCGGCATGGTCCAGATGTCGACCGGCGACATGCTTCGGGAAGCAGTGGCAGCGGGGACGCCCATCGGCCTCCAGGCCAAGGCGGTGATGGAAGCCGGCGCGCTGGTCAGCGACGCCATCGTCAGCGCCTTGATCGGCGAGCGCCTCGACCGCTCGGGCGATGCCGGCGCGATCTTCGACGGCTTTCCAAGGACCCGCGAGCAGGCCGCGGCGCTCGACCTGCTGCTCGGCGAACGCGGCCGCCGGCTCGACCATGTGATCGAGCTTGCCGTCGACGAGGAGGCGCTGGTGGAGCGGATCACCGGGCGCTTTTCCTGCGCCAGTTGCGGCGCCGGATATCATGACCGCTTCAAGCTTCCGGCGGTGCAGGGCGTGTGCGACGTCTGCGGCTCCGACGACTTCTGCCGCCGTCCCGACGACAATGAGCAGACGGTGCGCAAGCGCATGGCGGAATATCGCGCCAAGACCGCGCCGATCCTGCCCTATTACGAGCAGCAATCTCTGGTTCGGCGGGTCGACGGAATGGCCTCGGTCGACGCCGTGGCGGCGCAGATCGATTCCATCCTCAACGGCGGGGCCGCCTGGAGCGCCTAGCCCCGCAGCAGGGTGACGAAGCGGAACGCCGGGCGGTTGCCGTCGGCAGGATGCTCCTCGCGGGCAATCTCGCGCCAGCCGCCGCCCTCCCGCGGATCGGGCATGAAGGTGTCGCCCGGGACGTCCGCGAGCACCTCGGTGAGCTCGATGCGCGTCGCGATCGGCAGGAACAGGGCAAAGATGTCGGCGCCGCCGATCACCGACACGGGCTCGGGCCCGGCCGCCTCCAGCGCCGCTTCGACATTGGCTATCCGCTGCGCGCCATCGGCGCTCCAGGCCGGATTGCGGGTGAGCACCAGGTGACGGCGCCCCGGCAGCAGGCCGGGCAGGCTGTCGAAGGTGCGGCGGCCCATCACCATGGCGCTGCCCATCGTCAGGGCCTTGAAGCGCTTGAGGTCGGCGGGGATGTGCCACGGCAGCGTTCCGTCGCGGCCGATCACGCCATTGGTGGCGCGCGCGACGACGATGGTGATGGGATGGCTCATCGCCGCTTCTTGGGGCGCGGCCATGGCGATGCCAAGCCCGGCGATTGCCGCTATGCTTCCCGGCATGGGCGAACGTCACTCGAGGCTGATCGAAACCGCGCGCGCGCGCCTGGGACCCCGCGGCGTGATCACCGACGCGGCCGAGATCGGGCCGTGGCTGACCGACTGGCGCGGCCGCTTCCATGGTTCGGCGGCCGCGATCCTCGCGCCCGGCAGCACGGATGAGGTGGCGAGTGTCGTCGCGCTCGCGTCGGAAGCCGGCGTGGCGCTCGTTCCCCAGGGGGGCAACACTTCGATGGTTGCAGGCGCGACCCCGCCGGCAGACGGCTCAGCGCTGATCCTCAGCCTGCGTCGCATGAACCGGCTGCGCGCGATCAGCGCCGCCGACCGCATCGCGGTGGCTGAGGCCGGCATGATCCTCGGCGATCTTCACGGTCGCGCGGCGGAAGTCGGTTGCCGCTTCCCCTTGACGCTCGGGGCGCGCGGCAGCGCCACAATCGGCGGACTGGTCGCAACCAACGCCGGCGGCACGCAGGTGCTTCGGTTCGGGACCATGCGGGCGCTGGTGGCAGGCGTCGAGGCCGTGCTGCCGGACGGCTCCGTCCATGACGGGCTCGGTGCGCTCAAGAAGGACAATCGCGGCTACAATCTCGACCAGTTGCTGGTCGGCTCGGAAGGAACGCTCGGGGTCATCACGGCGGCCGCATTGAAGCTGGTGCCCGCTGTCGCTGGCCGGACGGTGGCCTGGGCGGGGGTGGAGAGCCCGGGACGCGCGCTCGATCTTCTCCGCTTTCTCGAAGAGCGCACCGATGCGGTCGAGGGCTTCGAACTCATCCCGGGCGATGCGCTCGACCTCGTGCTGCGGCATATACCGGGAACGCGTTCCCCGCTTGGCGGCAGGCATGGCTGGCACGTGCTGATCGAGGCCAGCACGGAGGGAGACGTCGCCGCGCTTGCCGGCCTGATCGAGCAGGCGCTCGGCGCCGCGCTGGAGGAGGGGCTGATCGCCGACGCGACGCTGGCGAGCAGCGAGGCGCAGGCCGAGGCGTTCTGGCGGATCCGCGACTCCATCTCGGAAGCCGAGCGCGCCACCGGCGCTTCGCTGGCGCATGACATATCGGTGGCGGTGAGCGACATGCCGCGCTTCATCGTCGAGGCTTCCGCCGAGGTCGCGCGCGCCTTCCCCTTTGCGAGCGCCAGCGCCTTCGGCCACCTGGGCGACGGCAACGTGCATTTTCATGTACGCTCCGATGATGCCGCGGCGATGGCTGCCAGCGCGGAGCGGATCATGCGCCTCGTCCACGACCTGGTGACGGCAGCCGGCGGGTCGATCTCCGCCGAGCACGGCATTGGTCAGCTCAAGCTCGCCGAGCTGGAGCGCCTGGCGCCGCCGGGGCGGCTCCAGGCCTTGCGCGCGATCAAGCAGGCGCTGGACCCGGGCGGGATCATGAATCCCGGCAAGCTCGTGCGGGCAGTGCCGCCGAGCAATCTTGCCGAACCATCGAAGAGCTGGCGCACCCAAGAGGATTCGAACCTCTGACCTCTGCCTTCGGAGGGCAGCGCTCTATCCAGCTGAGCTATGGGTGCGTGATCGCCCGCTTAGCCCGGCGTCCGCGCAGCGGCAAGCCGGTGACGCCCGCGATCGCGCTAGGATGCGAGCCAGCGGGCCAGCGGGCGGTGCAGCTGTTCGTCGGCCCGGCGGCCGACAATCATGCCGACGTGGCCCGCAGGCACGTCAATCTTCTCGCCGGCGGGGGCGGTCGCGGCCGGCGCGATGCGATCCTGAGCGGCGGTGAAGTGGAGCGTCGGCACGTTCAGCCTGTCGCTCATCACTTGCCCGCCGACGCTCCACCTTCCGCGCGCCGGCAAATCGGCGCCGAACAAGTCCTCGATCAGCTCGCGCGCGGCCGGCAAGGGCAACGGCTCCCCTTCGTTGGCCCAGTCCTCTAGCGCAACGAAGCGCCGAGCACGGGCGCTTTGCGGGTCGAGTGCCGCGAACTGCGCGAACTTGGCGACCGTTCGCTGCGGGTCGATCGACCAGAATGCCGCCTGCAGCACCTCCATCGGCAAGGCTCCGACCGCCTGCGCCGCCCCGGCCGCCTGGCGCCAGATCGCGGCCAGGGTGGCGCGGGATTCCGCCGGATAATTTGCAAAGTGCCATGGGGCGGCGAGGGTGGCGACGCGCTCGACCGTGGCGAGGTTGGCGGCAGCGATCGCCATCGTGCCGCCGAGGCAGTAGCCGATCAGCGCGGCGGGCTCGCCGAGTTCGGCGAGCAGGGGCAGCAGCAGGGATTCGACATGGCCCGCGACGCTGAGATCGGCGCGGCCGGCGGCCTCGCCCCAGTCGAGCAGCAGGGCTCGACGGCCCATTCGTCCGATTGCGGCGGCGAGCGACACCTGCTCGTCAAGGTCGAGCACGCTGGGCGGGTTGATCAGCGACGGCACCAGCACCGCCAGCGGGCCGGAGCCGCTATGATCCCGCAGTGCAGCAGGGCCCACGCGGGCGGCCTCGGCCCGCGCGGGAGGCGGTGCCCGGCGTTCTGCGCGGGCATAAGCGTGGAGGCCGGCGAGCGCCTGCCGGGCGACTTCGGGCTCATTTTCGGCTGTCCGGCGCACCAGTTCCAGGAACAGAGGCAAGGGCCGCGGGGCGCGTTCATGTTGCAGCGCACGATGCTCCGGTAGTAGGTTCATGCGAAACGGGACCCGGAGTTTCTCATGGCCAAGCCTACGAGCAAGGTGACGATCAAGAAATACGCCAATCGGCGGCTCTATGACACCGAAAGCTCGTCCTACATCACGCTCGACCGGCTCGCGGCGATGGTGCGCGAGGGCCGCGAATTCGAAGTCGTCGATGCCAAGAGCGGCGAGGACATCACGCGGTCGGTGCTGACCCAGATCATCGTCGATGAGGAAGCGCGCGGCTCGACCATGCTTCCGGTCAACTTCCTCAAGCAGATCATCGGCCTCTACGGCAATTCGATGCAGACCATGGTGCCCGGCTACCTGGAGGCGGCGATGGACGCGTTCAAGCGCAACCAGAGCGCGATGCGCGACGCGTTCGGCAGCAACGTCCTCGCGGACATGGCCAAGCGCAACATGGCGATGTTCGAGGACGCCAGCCGCGCCTTCACCGCGAAGCCGAAAAGCGGTGGCGAGGAGAGCCCGCGGGAGCAGGAGGTCGAGCAGCTTCGCGCGGAGCTGGCTGCCCTGCAGTCGAAAGTCGACAGGCTGTCGCGCTGATGACTTTGTTGGCTGCGACACTTGCCATTGCCGCCCAGGCTGTCGCCGCGCCGGCGCCGGCGCCGGTCGCGGTGGATTTCAGCACCGCGCCGGTCGCGGCCGGATCGTGGCGCTACGGCCCGGTCCCCGGCGGCAGCGCCGCGAGCTTCGTCGATGCGACCGGCACGTGGCGGCTGGTCATCCAGTGCAACCGCGCGACGCGCCGGGTGAGCATCTCGCGAATCAGCACCACCGCGGCGCTGTCACTGCAGCTTTGGACCGATAGCGCGGCACGCACGCTGCCTGCGCGCTTCGAGCCCAATGCTTTCCGGGTGACGGCCGATCTTGCCGCATCCGATCCGCTGCTGGACGCGATCGCATTCAGTCGCGGGCGAGTTGCGGTGTCGATGCCGGGGGCGCTGCCGCTGGTCGTCCCGAGTTGGGCGGAGCCGGCGCGAGCCATCGAGGATTGCCGAACTTGAGTCGCATTACAAGTCTTGCGTTCGCCCGTCGCTCGACTCATGTTGTGCATGGCTTCAACGCAGCGAAAGGAGGTGATCCGATGTCTCATGGTTCAGCAGAGGGGTCGGTCCAATTCAGTCGCGAGGTGGTGCTCTAAATATCGAGAGCCTCGCAGCTGCTGGAACCTCCGGCCGCTGACCATGTCGAAGGGGACCGCTGTTCAACCGGCGGTCCCCTTTAACGTATCTGCGCCTGTTGCCCGCCGAATGGGCGCCGCGTCCTGGGCTGAATGTCGGTCGGATTGGCACGGACTCGGCCGCTCATTTGGGAACCGTTACGGCTTTGAAGTGTCTTTCCTCCGACAGAGGGAGACCAGCGATGGCCAAACAGGGCAAGAACAATTCTTCTTCGGGAAAGTCATCCTCGGGCGGCTCGTCTCGCGATGACGACAGCACCGTCGACAAGCTCGCCAAGGCGGCGATGAGCCGCGAGATGCTGGCAGCCGGGCTTGCCGCCGCGGCTGCGGCGATCAGCGCCAGTCCGGCGGCCCGGCGCAAGATCCGCGATGCCGGCCTCGATGCCGCGGACAGCGCCACCAGCGCCGCAAGCTCGGTCATGTCGAGCGCTACGCGCCTCGGCTCGCTGATTGCCGAAGCCGTCGCGGACGCCGCGCAGCGCGTCATGTCGGGCAAGTGGACCGAGGACCTGACCGGCTCGTCGAGTTCCGGATCCCGCAGTTCAAGCGGCGGCTCCGGCCGCTCCTCGACCGGGCGCGGAAAGTCGAGCGGAGCGGGTTCGTCCAGCTCGTCCTCGCGCAGCACGGGCAGTAGCGCCCGTTCCGGGTCGAGCTCGGCCAAGTCTCGTTCGACGAGCGGCTCGGGTGGCACCAGGAGCGGCTCCGGTTCCACTCGGTCCAAGGCTGCGTCCAGCCGCGCCGGCGGCGCTGCGAGCACCACTGGCACCGGCAGCGGAGCCGGTGCGCGCAAGGTGACCAGCCGCAAGTCGACGACCCGCAAGAGCAGCACGCGCTCGACCAGCTCGCGGCGTGGCGGCGGCGGAAGCTCGGGCGGCGGCGGCTCGGGCGGATCCGGCGGCGGCGGCGGTTCGGGCGGATCGGGCGGCGGCGCCAGCTAGGCGCGGGCTCACCGCTCGCAGGCAGCGGGGCTCGGCGGGTGCCGGGCCCCGTGTCACGTCAGGCGGCGCGATCCTCGAACTGCAGCCGCGCGAGGCTTGCATAAAGCCCGCCGGCGGCGGCGAGGCTGGTGTGCGTGCCCTGCTCGACGATGCGGCCCTGGTCCATGACGATGATTCGATCAGCCGCGCGCACTGTTGCCAGCCGGTGCGCGATCACCACCGTGGTGCGGGTCTTCATCAGCCGCTCGAGCGCCTCCTGGACCAGCCGTTCGCTTTGTGCGTCCAGCGCCGAGGTCGCCTCGTCCAGCAACAGCAATGGCGAGTTGCGAAGCAGGGCGCGGGCGATGGCGATGCGCTGGCGCTGGCCGCCCGACAGGCGCGCCCCGCCCTCGCCGAGAAAGCTGTCATAGCCCTGCGGCAAAGCGGTGAGGAATTCGTGCGCATTCGCCGCCCGCGCCGCAGCGACAATCTCCTCCTCGCTCGCGTCCCAACGCCCGTAGCGTAGATTGTCGCGTGCCGAAGCGGCGAAGATCACCGTCTCCTGCGGCACCAGAGCGATGCGCGCGCGAAGTGCCGCGGGATCCACGTCGCGAACGTCGATGCCGTCGAACGTGACTCGCCCCTCCTGCGGGTCGTAGAAGCGCAGGGCCAGCTGGAACAGGGTCGACTTCCCGGCCCCGGACGGGCCGACCACCGCCACTGTCTCCCCGGGCGTGATCGCCAGGCTGAGCTCGTGCACTGCCTTGTCGTCGGGACGCGTCGGGTAGCGGAAGGTGACGTGCTCGAACGCGAGTGCGCCCTGGGCCGGATGGGGCAGCGGCACGGGCTGCGCTGGGGCCTTGATCTCGGCGCGCGCGTTCATCAGCTCCTCAATGCGGCCGGCGGCGCCGGCGCCGCGCAGCAGGTCGCCATACACTTCGGTCAGCGCACCGAAGGCGCCGCCGACCAGCACGCCGGTGAAGACGAAAGCGGCGATCGCGCCGCCGGTCATGCGCCCTGCGGCGACGTCGATCGCGCCCTCCCACAGAATCATGACGATCGAGCTGAATACCAAAGCGATGACGGTGAACGTCATCACCGCACGCAGCGACGCGCGTCTGCGGGCAACGGCGAACGCATTTTCGACGGCCGAGCCGAAGCGGCCGAGCTCGCGCCCCTCCTGCCCAAAGGCCTGGACGACCTTCATCGCGCCCAGCGTCTCGGACACGGTGGAGCCGACGTCGGCGATGCGGTCCTGCGAGGCGCGGCTGAGGTTGCGGACATGGCGGCCGAACAGGATTACCGGGCCAAAGATCACGGGGATACCGATGACGAGCATGCTCGCCAGCTTGGGCGATAGGGCGAACAGATAGACGATGCCGCCGGTGCCGGTGGCTATGTTCCTGAGCGCGATCGACACGCTGGTCCCCACCACCTGCTCGAGGACCGCCGTGTCGGCGGTCAGGCGCGAGGCGATCTCCGAGGGGCGGTTTTCCTCGAAGAAGCGCGGCGGCAGGGTCAGCAGATTCTTCTGCACCGCAAGCCGCAGGTCGGCGACCGTGCGCTCGCCGATCCAGGAGACGAAATAGAATCGCAGCGCCGTCGCCGCAGCCAGGACGACAACGATCATCAGCAAATAGTGGAAGGCGGTGCCGACCGCTTCGGCGCTCGCCCCTTCGGCGCCAAAGCCGCGGTCGATCACCCGCTTGAAGCCGTAGGGGATGGCGAGCGTCGCCGCCGAGGAGAGAAAAAGGAAAAACAGAGCGGCGGCGATGCGCCCGGGGTAGCGAAGCGCCCGGCGCCAAACGACCATGAGGTTGCCGATGCTGGCGCGCGGCTTGTCGGAACGGGTCGCCATGTCCCTCGGTGCCCTAGCAGTGTGGCCGGCCTGCCTCAATCGCTGCGCTGCAGCATCAACTCGCTTGCCACTGGAGCTTATCGCCGCCACATCTGTTGACCTTCCGGGAACAAGCCATGAGGTCCGATGCTCTACGACGCCTATGAAGTGCAGCGCTCGCTGCTTGCCGGAGCGAGCAGGCTTGCAGGTCTAGGCGCCGGCTGGCTTAGCAATCCCGCCAATCCCTGGTCGTACAACTCGATGAGCCCGATGGTCTCGGCCAGCCTCGACGTCTTCGCCCATGCCGCGGCGCCGCGGGGCAAGCCGGACTTCGGCCTGCATCTCACCACCATCGGACGAACGCTCGTCCCGGTGCGCGAGGAGGTGCTGGTGCGAAAGCCCTTTGGCCAGCTCAAGCATTTCGTGCGTGAGGGGGTCGAGGGCGGCCCGCGCGTGCTGATCGTCGCGCCGATGTCGGGCCACTATGCGACCCTGCTGAGGGGCACGGTGGAGCGGTTGCTGCCGCGGCATGACGTCTACATCACCGACTGGCGCGACGCGAAGCTGGTGCCACTGTCGGACGGCGGCTTCGATCTCGATGATTATGTCGATTATCTGATCGAGTTCCTGACCGCCATTGGCGAGACCACGGGCGACCGGCCGCACATGCTGGCGGTCTGCCAGCCCTCGGTGCCCGCCTTCGCCGCGACCGCGCTGATGGAGGCCGACAAGCACAAGTGGCGGCCGCGCACCCTGACGATGATGGGCGGGCCGATCGACACGCGCGAGGCGCCGACGGCGGTCAACACGCTCGCCACCGAGCGCCCGCATTCATGGTTCCAGCAGAACGTCATCGCCACCGTGCCGATGATCTACCCGGGCGCCGGGCGAAAGGTCTATCCGGGCTTCCTGCAGCTCGCCGGCTTCATGACCATGAACCTCGGCTCGCACCTCATCAGCCATTGGGAGATGTTCAGGCATCTCGTCGATGGCGACGAGGAAAGCGCCGACGCCACCCGCGACTTCTACGATGAATATCGCTCGGTCTGCGACATGGACGCGCCATTCTACCTGCAGACCGTGGACGTGGTGTTCCAGCGCCACCTGCTGCCCAAGGGCGAGTTGATGCACCGCGGGCGCCGCGTCGATCCGGCCGCGATCCGCGACACGGCCCTGCTGGCAATCGAGGGCGAGCGCGACGACATCAGCGGCATCGGCCAGACTCGCGCGGCTCTCGACATCGCCTCCAGGCTTCCCGCGGCGCGCAAGAAATATCACCTCGCCAAGGATGTCGGCCACTATGGCATATTCAACGGCCGAAAGTGGCGCGAGCGCATTGCGCCGGTCGTCGAGAAATGGATCTCAGCGCACCAGGGGTGAATCTAAGTGCATGATTGCACTTGAAAAACCCCTGTCCTGACTTATCTCCGCCTCACTGTTCAACAAGTTGAAAGGAGGTGGTCTGATGTCTCATTGTCCCAAGCCGTTTGCGGCTAATCTGGTGAGCGCAGCCTCCGCGGGGGTCCGCGCTTAACTTCAGGCCGCTTCCGGCTAGACAATGTGAAAGGCCGCTCGGGTTCGCCCGGGCGGCCTTTCGTGTTTGAAGGGGCCGGAGGGGTCGCTCAGTCGGGCTGCTGGTCCAGCGCCGCCTGCACCATGCGGCTCCAGGTCTCGGTATCACCCACCGCCGCCATCGCTTCATCCGGCTCTCGCATCGTATGCAGGACCGCCAGCGCCTGGTTAACATGCTCCCGCCAGACCAGGTCGACCTTCTCGCCCGCCGACGGATCGCTGCCTTCGGCGTTGCTGCTGTGGGCCGCGCCGGCAAGCACGCGGGCGACGCGCTCGACGAGGGGTTTTTCCGAAACGGGCATGTGCGCTCCTCCTGTTCTTTCCAGCCTCAACCCGCCTGCCGCCGTTTGGGTTCAAGCATGCGCCTCAGCATGCGCCGCGCCGCCAGCACCAGCCACAGCGACAGCAGCACCAGGGTCGCCGCGATGAGCGCGGCGGCGAGGGGGAAAGCGAAGGCGAGCGCCAGCAGCCCGCCGGTGGCGACATCCTCGGCGGTCGAGACAGCGATGTTCGAGAAGGGTTCCGGGCTGGCGTTGACCATCGTCCGAGCGCCGGCCTTGCCGGCATGAGCGAGGAAGGCCGCGCCGCCGCCCAGCAAGAAGCTTGCCACCTGCCATTCCGGGTCGCCCGCATCGACGATGGCAAGGCTGAGCAGCGCGCCGCCAAGCGGCCGCACGAAGCTGTGAATGCCGTCCCACAGGCTGTCGATCCAGGCGATCTTGTCGGCGAAGAACTCGAACAGTGCGGCGGCGCCGGCCAGCGTGATCAGCCAGGGATTGGCGAGCACGTCGAGGGCGCCGAGCTGCTGCGGCAGGTCGATATAGCCCCAGCGCATCGCCAGGCCGGTGGCGAACGTCACCAGGTAGAGCCGCCAGCCGGCGAGCAGGCTGGTCGAGGCAGCCAGCGCGATCAGCTCGACGGCGT
>DATLFV010000066.1:0-9013 GCA_035540875.1 Sphingomicrobium sp.
GCCCGACCGACTGTCGCTCGACCCGCGCAGCCCGTACTTCGACCAGGACGTTCTGAGCCGCGGCATCGGCATCCGCTTCAACGGCCAGGAAAAGACCAACGTCGAGGAATATTGCATTTCCGAAGGCTGGATCCGCGTTGCCGCAGGCCGCAGCCGCGACCGCTTCGGCAACCCGATGACGATCAAGCTGAGCGGCCAGGTCGAGCCTTATTTCGAGACCCCGGCGCCCGACGCGGGCGAGCCCGCCTCAGGCGAAGAGGATCCGGGCGCCGCTCAGTAGGGCGTCGCGTCCGAAGGATAGCGAGGGCTGCGGCCGCCCCGCCGCTCCATCAATTTCTTGGCGCCCCAGACGGCGAGCGCACCGGCGGCCAGCGGGCCGAACCCGCGGCGGGCGAGCGCCGCGGCGCCATAGCCGAGGATCGCGCCCTTGGCGCCGCTGTTGCGGCCGGCGATGCGGTTGCCGAGCCAGGCGCCTGCAAACTTCCCAAGCATCTTTGAATCCCTTTCATTAGCCTCACTGCGGATCAACGCAGGCGGTCGCGTGGGTTTCCCCGGCGGATTGGCGAATCTCGCCACATCTTGGTTGGCGCAATCTCCCAACAGCTGAGCTCTGGCCGCTAAAATCGGCGGTTTCTCGGGCTTTCCTGTAGTTGGCACGACCCTTGATTTAGGAAGATCATCGGTTCGCCGCTTCGGCCGGCGCAATCGAAAAAGGGAGATGAAAGATGTTTGGTCAGTCGGATTTGTCGCGCACCCTCATGGCCGCAGTGGCGGCGGTGCTGATGAGCTCGCTTGCCGTCGGCTCGGCGGTCGGCCCTGCCCAGTTCGCAGCTCAGGCCCAGGGCGCGATCCATGCCTGAACTTGTGATCGAGGCTCGGGTGCCGGCGCGCGCGCCGCGGCCGGCTCAGGCCGCCGAGCGGCCGGCCGTCCGCCTGGCGCCGCTCGCCGGGCTGCTGTCGAGCCCGATCGTCTCGCGGACGCTCGACATCATCGCGGCCAACATGACCGAATTGCTCGACCGCTCGGAGGATCCGGCGCGGATGATCCGGATGCTCGTCGTCGAGATGGAAGAGACGCTCGTCGAGGTCCGCGCCGCCGCCGCGCGCTGGATCGCCGAGGGCAAGGAGTTGCGCCGGTCGTGCCAGCGGCTGGAGTTGCTCCAGGCCAACTGGAGCGAAAAGGCCGAGCTGGCGCTGTCCAGGGGCCGCGACGATCTTGTCAGGGCCGCTTTGGTCGAACGCCGCAAGGCCGAGGAGATGGCCGAGAGCATCAGGGCCGAGATCGCCACGGTCGAGGCGACGCTGAAAAGCCATGAGGCGGACATCGCCAGGCTCCAGGCCAGGCTTCGCGAAGCGCGGGCGCGGCAGAATGCGATCGCGGTTCGGCTCCAGCGCGCGGTGACCCGCGCCCGCGCCCGCGAGCTGCTGCACGGCAGCCGCAGCGAGGACGCGTTCAGCCGCTTCGCGCTGCTCGAGCGCCGCGCCGACCTCGCCGAAGGGCGCGCCGACGCGCTGGCGCTCGCCGGGCCCAGGGACCTCGAAGAAGAGATTGCCGGGCTTCGCGCGGCCGAGAAGGTGGACGCCGAACTCGCCGCAATGAAGGCCGCATTGAAGACGTCCACGCCAGCCGCTCCGGCGGCGCAGGCACAGTAGGAAAGGGGAAGGGCAATGGCCCGGAAGAAGTATCGTTATTCGCTCGACCGCCGCGACGCCAAGCTGGTCGGGGTATGCTCGACGCTCGGCGAGAAGCTCGGGATCGACCCGACCTTCCTGCGCATCGGCTTCGTCGCCGCCATCTTCCTGATCGACCTGGAGGTGGCGCTGGTCGCCTACGCTCTGCTCGGGATCTATTTCACCATCATGCGCAAGCGCGAGGTCGACTCGGGCCGGGCCGGAAGCGAGTTCGAGCGCATGGGCGAGGTCGGGCAGGTGCGCCCGACGACCCACCGCATGCGCACCGGGCTGGACGAGACCGACCGTCGGCTGATGGCGATCGATCATCACCTGAGCAAACCCAATGACGAGCTGGCGCGAGAGATCGAGGCGCTGCGGGAGGAGAAGTGATGGAACCGCTGACGATGGCAGTGCTGGCGGTCAGTACGCTCGGCGGACTGGGCCTGGCGAGCTGGGCCGCGCTCAAGGGATGGAACGGCTGGCTCGAGCTCAAGCGGCTCGAGATCGGCCACGCCATGGCCGAGCACGGGCTGCCCCCGGCCGGCGGGCGAATCGAGCTTGCCGACCTCAAGGAGCGGGTCCGAAAGCTCGAGGCGATTGCCGCGGGAATCGACCTGTAGGGTCGAATTTTCAAACCGCTCGCCCTTTCCTGGGGGCAGGCTGAAGGCGGTCCGGGCACGTCCCGGGCCGCTGTTTTTTCGCTGAAATCGCCGAAGGCGCGCGCTGAAAGCTTCTGTTCAGCTTCCGCGCGGCACTGGAATTGATATATTATATCCAGTAGGGGCGCCACAAACGCCCGCCAGGAGCCCAGTCTTGAAGCTTTACCCTTTGCTTTTCGCAACCTCGGTGCTCGTCGCCGCCCCCGCTGTCGCCCAGTCCGATGCGCCTCCCGCTTCGCAGCCTGCACCGTCCCCCCAGCGCGGCTCGGTCCATGGCCAGGGCAGTGACGAGATCATCGTCACGGGCCAGCTGGTGCGCGAGCTCGACATCCTCGCCGGCACTCATGTGCTCGCCGAGGAAGAATTGCAGCGCGAGCTGCGGCCGCAGCTTGGCGACACATTGGCCAGGCTGCCGGGCGTTTCCGCCACCTCCTTCACCCCCGGCGCCTCGCGCCCCGTGCTGCGCGGCTTCCAGGGCGAGCGCATCCGCGTCCTGACCGACGGTATCGGTTCGATCGACGTGTCCAACACCTCGGCCGACCACGCCGTCACCATCGACCCGCTCACCTCCGAGCGGATCGAGGTGCTGCATGGCCCGGCGGTGCTATTGTTCGGCGGCCAGGCGATCGGCGGCGCGGTCAACGTCCTCGACCGGCGAATCCCGCGCGTCGTCCCGGAAGGCGGATATCACGTCGATGCGCTCGGCGTGCTCGGCAGCGCCGCGCGCGAGCGCTCGATCGGCGCCGCCGCCGACGCGGCGGTCGGCAATGGCGGCTTGGTCCTCCATGTCGACGGCAGCTATCGCAAGACCGACGACCTGCGCGCCGGCGGCTTCGTCCTGTCGCCGCGCCTGCGCGCCGAGCAGCGCGAGATTGCCGAGGAGGAGTTGAGCGAAGGGCATGCCGAGGAAGCGGCCGAGGCGCTCGAGCTTGCCGGGCTGCGCGGCCGCATCCCCAACAGCGCCACCGAGCAGAAGACCTTGGGCGCCGGCGCGGCACTGATCCGCGATCGCTTCAACATCGGCGCCTCGGTCAGCCTGTTCGACAGCAATTACGGCGTGCCGATGCGCCCCGGCGCCGGCCACGGTCACGGCCATGGCGACGGCGACGATGGCGAGGAGGGGCACGGCGACGCGCCGGTTTCGATCGACCTGCGCCAGGTCCGCTACGACCTGCGCGGCGAATATCAGCTTGCGGACGGCTTCCTCGACCGGATCCGCCTGCGGGTCGGCGCGGCCGACTACAAGCATACCGAGTTCGAGGGCGACGAGGTCGGCACGGTCTTCAAGTCGGACGGCGCCGAAGGCCGGCTCGAGCTGGTGCAGCGCGACAACAACGGCTGGCGCGGCGCGAGCGGCGTTCAATATTTCACCCGCGACTTCAAGGCCGTGGGTGAGGAGGCGTTCCTGCCGCCCAACGAGACCCGGCAGCTCGGGCTGTTCACGCTCCAGGAATTCTCGCTGGGCGCGCTCGGGGTCGAGGCGGCCGCTCGCTACGAGCGCAGCAACATCGAATCCGAGGACGTCGGCGTGAAGCGGCGCTTCAACGCCTTTTCCGCTGCGGTAGGCGGCTCGCTGGAAGTGGCGCCGCAGGCCAAGGCCGGCATCAACATCTCGCGCACCGAGCGCGCGCCGGCGGCGGAGGAATTGTTCTCCGACGGGCCGCACGTCGCCACCCAGGCCTTCGAGGTCGGCGATCCCGGCCTGAAAAAGGAAAGGAGCCTCGGCGCCGAAGCCTATCTCCGGGTCGACCGGCGGGCGTTCGAGCTCAATGTCACCGGCTTTGCCAACCGCTTCGACAACTTCATCTACCAGGCCGAGACCGGCCAGGAAGAGGACGATCTGCCGGTGTTCCGCTACCTCCAGCGGGACGCCAGGCACCTTGGCTTCGAGGCGCAGCTTTCCGCTCCGTTGATGCAGGCGGGCCGGTTCAACATCGTCGGCGACGTCGTGGCCGATTATGTGCGCGCCACCGTCAAGGGCGCAGGGCCGGTGCCGCGCATCCCGCCGCTGCGGCTGCTCGCCGGGCTTGAGGCGCAGTCGGACCGGCTGAACGGCCGGGTCGAGGTCGAGTGGGTCGACGACCAGAAGCGCGTCGCCGCGTTCGAGACGCCGACCGACGGCCACACTTTGGTGAATGCCTCGCTGGCCTTCCGGCCGTGGGGCAAGGAGCGCGAGACCGTCCTTTTGCTCTCGGCCAACAACATCTTCGACGTCGATGCCCGCCGCCACGCCTCCTTCACCAAGGATTACGTGCCGCTCGCCGGCCGCGACATCCGGCTGTCGGCGCGGTTCAGCTTCTGACGTGACGGACAGCGGCAGGCGCGGACAGGGTGGAAGGCTCGCTGATGGTACCGCCATCGGCGCTTCCTTCCTCTGCCTTGTCCACTGCCTGCTGCTGCCCGTGACGATCGCCATGTTCCCGGCGATCGGCGGACTCCTGGGCGTTCCCGAGGTCGCGCATCTCGTCCTGTTCGTCGCGGCGGTTCCGGTGAGCAGCGTCGCTGTGGTCTCGGGTTACCGGCGCCATGGTGCGGTTCTGCCGGGGGCTGTTGCCGCGGCGGGCCTCGTCCTGATCGGGGCCGGAGCTCTGGCCGGCTTGCCCTTCCTTCTCGAGACCAGCGTTACGGTGACCGGCAGCCTTCTGCTGGCCGTCGGCCACATCTCGAACTGGCGGGTAGCGGGCGGCCGCGGCGGGCAGCAGCGCGTGGGTGCCGGCTAGGCGGCGCCATCCCCCTTGACGCTCGGGACCGGGCGTCGCAACCGCCGCTGCAAGGACAAGCTCGATGCACGTGACCCACCTCGAATGCTCGCTGACCGGCGAGCATTATCCCGCCGGCGAGCTTCACAACCTCAGCCGCGCCGGCAAGCCGCTGCTCGTGCGCTACGACCTCGATGCGGCGCGCGCGACGATGAGCCGCGACGACCTCCGCCAGCGCCAGCCCGGCATGTGGAAGTGGCGCGAGCTGCTGCCGATGCCCTCGGCCGAGGCGATCGTCAGCCTCGGCGAGCCCGAGACGCCGATCCTGGCGCTCGATCGCACCGCCGCCCGCGCCGGCGCGTCGCGCCTGCTGGTCAAGGACGAGGGGCGCCTGCCGACCGGCTCGTTCAAGGCGCGCGGGCTGGCGATGGCGGTGACCATGGCCAGGCACCTCGGCGTCACGCGCATCGCCATGCCGACCAACGGCAACGCGGGCGCCGCGCTCGCCGCTTATGCCGCGCGCGCCGGCATCGAGGCGCTGGTCATCTGCCCGGCCGAGACGCCCGCGACCAACGTCAACGAAACCGCGGCGCTCGGCGCCCGCGTCTATGTCGCCGACGGCCAGATCGACGAATGCGGCGCTTTGGTCGGCAAGGGCGCGGCGCAAGGGCTGTGGTTCGACTTCTCGACCCTCAAGGAGCCCTACCGGCTCGAGGGCAAGAAGGTGATGGGGCTCGAGCTTGCCGAGCAGCTCGGCTGGAAGCTGCCGGACGTCATCTTCTACCCGACCGGCGGCGGCACCGGCCTGATCGGCATGTGGAAGGCGTTCGACGAGCTCGAGGCGGTCGGCCTGATCGGCCCCGAGCGGCCGCGCATGGTCGCCGTCCAGGCCGCGGGCTGCGCCCCCATCGTCCGCGCCTTCGAACAGGGGGAGGAGTTCGCCCAGCGCTGGGAAGGCGCGGCGACCGTCGCCACCGGCATCCGCGTGCCCAAGGCGGTCGGCGACTTCCTGATCCTGCGCGCGGTGCGCGACAGCGGCGGCACCGCCATCGCCGTGGAGGAAGAGGCGATCCTCGCCGCGGTCGAGGATGCGGCGCGGGACGACGGCCTGCTGCTCTGTCCCGAAGGCGGCGCGGTGCTCGCCGCCTGGCGCCTTGCCTTAGAGCGCGGCCTCGTCGGCAATGACGAAACCGCGCTGCTGTTCAACTGCGCCAACGGCAACAAATATCCGTTGCCGGACCGCTCGCGGCGCCTGGCCCTGGCCGACGCGGACCCGCGCCAGCTCTAGTGGCGTTCAGCCCGGCATGCCCAAGCGCCGCCGCCTGAAAATCGCCAGCTACAACATCAACGGCATCAACACGCGGCTGCCCGCGCTGCTGCGCTGGCTCGCCGAGTTCCAGCCCGACATCGTCGGCCTGCAGGAGCTCAAGTGCCTGGGCGAGAGCTTCCCGGAAAGCGCGATCGCGGAGGCCGGCTACAGCGCCATCTGGCACGGCCAGAAAAGCTGGAACGGAGTCGCCATCCTCAGCCGCGTCGGCACGCCGGTCGAGACCCGCCGCGGCCTGCCGCAAGACCCCGACCTGTCCCAGAGCCGCTACATCGAGGCGGCGGTGTGCGGCCTGCTGATCGGCAACCTCTATCTGCCCAACGGCAATCCCTGGCCCGGCCCCAGATTCGACTACAAGCTCGCCTGGATGGACCGGCTGCACGCCCATGCCGCCGATTTGCTCGCCAGCGGCGTGCCGGCGATGCTGATCGGCGACTTCAACGTCATTCCCACCGACTTCGACGTCTACAAGCCCGAGCGCTGGGCCAAAGACGCGCTCTTCTCACCCGAGGCCAAGGCCAGGTTCGCCGCGCTGGTCGCGCAGGGCTGGACCGACGCGCTCCGCCACCTCCACCCGCAAAAGCGCATCTACACCTTCTGGCATTATTGGCGGAACGCGTTCGAGCGCGACGCCGGCATCCGCATCGACCATGCCCTGCTCAGCCCGGCGCTCGCGCCCCGCCTCAAGGCCGCCGGCGTCGACCGCACCCCGCGCGCCTTGGAAAAGACCAGCGACCACGCGCCGATGTGGGTCGATCTGGCGGTGTGAGCCACCGCATTTCCGCCGGCGCGACAGGCGCGGAAGATGCACTCAACCGACTGAAGCAATGGCAGCTAACGTCTGCTTTGGGTGGAGAGCAGACGTTAGCCGTTAGCGCACCAAAGCGTGGCCGCACGTGAAACGACGGGACGGCGCCTCCACTCGCCCATCTCTCTCGCGTGACCAACGAAACCCCCGCATTTGTGCGCGATCAGGCTGAGAAGTGCAGGCGACTTGCCAAGTCAACGATTGATCGCGGGGTCGCCCGAACCCTTGGCGCAATGGCTGACGAGTATGACCAGAAGGCGAAAGAACTCAGGGCTGGGAAGGCTTAGCACCCCGATCAGACGGCTTGCGGCGCTTGTTGCGCCTATCCTCATCGAACTTATGACTGACGCGTTCCACACGCTTGAGCCGCTCGTCGTCGCTTTCTGACTTCCAATTAGGCCTGCCACTTAAGCGTTTTGCTCGGCCTACAGTTTCTTCGTCGAGCCGAGGGGACACCTTCACCTGCTTAAGAGGTCAACGCGTCGCTTCGCATCTTGAGAGTGGCGATCATCCCGCTAGCGTGCCAATCATAAGTGACGGCACCTCGGAGCTGACGCGACAGGGTCCGAGCAACATAGTCGGTGCCGAAGCCTCTCCGCGATGGTGGACCTTTCAGCTGCGGGCCGCCACTTTCGGCCCATACTAAGACGAGGTTCTCATCATCCGAGCGAGTAGACACGTCGAGCATCCCCGCGTCTGCAGACAAACAGCCATGCTTCACCGAGTTAGTCGCAAGCTCGTGAAAGACCATCGCGAGGGTGATTGCCGATTTCTCACCTATGCCCATTCGAGGAACTGCAACCCGGATGCGACCTGAAAACGCTCCGGTGTCATCATAAGGCGCAAGGAGGATTGCCAACAGGTCGCCCAGCAGCACCGCCTTTCCTTCCTTGTTCGGAAGCGGCCTCACCAGATCGTGGGCTCGGTCTAGAGCCATCAAGCGCTCAGTAAGCTCCCGCGCCATGTCGGCGACAGACTCAGCAGAGCGCGACGTGAGCTGAGTTAGGCCGCTTGCGATGGTCAGCAGGTTCTTGACGCGATGGCTCATCTCGCCTGCCAGCAACTCACTCGCTTCTTCAGCTTGTTTGCGTGCTGTGACATCAAGGAAAACGCCGAACATTGACCGCTCGTGCATTCCGACGTCGGCACCCATGCCGCGCGAAGAGATCCACTTTACCTTTTCGTCCAAGATGATCCGAAAATCAGTCTCGTAGAAACCACTTACGGAGCGCGTGGCTAGGAAAGCGGCGCGCACTCGGTCGCGGTCGGCGGGATGAATGCGCGACGATAGGTCTTCGAAAGTCACGCCTTCGGAGGCTGGGAGCTGCCATAGGTCGAAACCCCGCTCGTCCATCGCGAACCGGTTATCGTCAACATTCCAAGACCACAGAGCAATGTGTGCAGCTTCCAGCGACAGCTCGGTGCGCTTTGAGTCCCAACGTCCCGCGCTGTCATTCTGCTCACCCAAAGCTGCACTCTCCTGAAGGCTGGCCGCACCTTGTTTTCTGAAGGCGTGCGCGGTCTTACGAGTGCGTCAGGCTTCTACTTTGACCGCGTCGCCGAAGCGGACGGTGTCTAGCACCGTTCCTTCGCTGTCTTCAATGTCGATGCGGTGGTGAAGCACGACCCGCCCCTCCTCCTTAGCGGTTTCCGCGAATGTAACTCTGGCCAGGCGCACAGCGTGAACTCTCGCAACTCCGAGGTCAGCAAGTTCAACGCCTTCATCGTCCGGCGCGTCAATGTCGTTGTGCAGGTGGAAATAGAACCGTGGCATGATGCCCAAGCGCGTATGGCAGCCGGTCGTTCCGGTATTTAGCTTAGGTGGGCCAATGTCCGCTTTGGGTCG